>JBEKCP010000040.1:0-18738 GCA_050014815.1 Thermoguttaceae bacterium
GAAGGGGGGAGGCGGACGGCGGACAAATTGCAAATTGAGAATTGCAAATTGAGAATTGCAAATTGAGAATTGCAAATTGAGAATTGCAAATTGAGAATTGCAAATTGAGAATTGCAAATTGAGAATTGCAAATTGAGAATTGCAAATTGCAAATTGCAAATCCCCAATCCCCAATCCCCAATCCCCAATCCCCAATCCCCAATCCCCTGCCCCCTAGCCCCTCATTCCTCCACCGGGCGGACGAACACCCGATTGCCGTGGACCTCGGTCACCACGACCGGCGCGTTGCGGGGGATGAAATCGACGCCGATCACGTCGACCAGGTGACTGCCGAACCGGGCCTTTCCGCCCGGCGCCAGCGGCGTTGTGGTCGTGCCCGTCTTTCCCACGAGATTGTCAAGATCGACCAGCATTTCGCGGCGGCTGATCAGCCGGGCCTCTTCTTCCTCTGGAGGGGGAAGGAAGACGTGCCGCAGGACCGGCGCGGTGGGCAGCCAGCGGCGAGAGAGCATCGCGGCCGCGATCACCCCCGCAACCGCCGCTGTCACGGTCAGCAGTGATCGCTGCAACTGGCCCACCTGGTACGCGTTCCGCGGCATCCAGGTGGTCTGGCTGGCCAGGACGAGCGACGCCAGGACGAGCACCCCGCCGCCGAGTCCGAAAATGCCGTAGCCCGGGATCACGAAGACCTCCAAGAGCAGGCAGATGACGCCGGTGAGGAAGAGCGTGACTTCGAGCCAACCGGCGGTGCCTTCCAAGTAGCGGCTCCAGAAGAACAAGGCGAAACACACCAGCGCCACGAATCCGCCGATCCCCAGCCCCGGCGCGTGGAGCTCGATGTACAAGGCCAGCCCGCCGACCACGAGCAAGAGGATGGCGATTGCCTCGGTGGAGAGGAAGCGAGCCAGGAGGTCGGCCCAGCCCGGCTCGACCAAGGTGGGGTCGTTCTCCAGGCCGAAGTGCCGCTTGAACTGCGGGAAGTCGTCGACGACGGCGCTGGCCAGGCGATACTGGAGGGCCTGGTTGCCGTCGAACTGGAGTACCCGGCCGGGGAGCGTGACGGCCTCGTGTTTTTCCCAGCGCGGCCCATCCCGGCCCCCTTGGCGACGGGGCTGCTGGCTCTGGAGTTCTTCCTGCGAGAAGTACTCGACCTCGCCCAACCGGGTGCAGCGGAAGACCTCGATGCCCGGATCGATCAGGGCGACCCAGAGCGACCAGGGGCGCATCTTCTCCCCTGCCAACACGTCCCGGATGGTCCGCCGGTACTGGGCGATTTCTTCGGCCGACATCTGGTACGCGCCCGGGCCGCCCAGCACTGCCTTGGGCGACATGACGACCTGGTCGCACGCCATGGCGATGATGGCGGCGTCGGCCCGGGCCTCGCCCGGAATATAGGCCACCGTACGGATGCGGTTGCGGTCGAGCTTGGTCAGGTAGTCGGCCAGTTGCTCGCTGTCCACGGGCGATCCGCCGGCGCTCTGGATCCAGAGGCAGACGAAGTTCGCCCGGCTCTCGGTCTCCTGGTCGATCATCTGCTCGACCTGGCGGACCTTGTCGGCCGTGATGTTGCCCGTCAGATCGATGCGGATGGCATGCCAGCCGGCCTCGGCCGAAGGGTCGCCTTCGAGGATCGACGGCGAGAGTTCCAGGGCCCGGACCACCTCGCGGCGATCGTCGGCCAGGTAGCTGATCAGCCCCCATTTGCGTCCCTCGGCCCCGGAGAACTGCCACGGCTCGCCCGCCGGCTTGATCCGCTCCTGGGCGACGATAGCGTGCTGGCGGGCCAGGTCCTTGACCCCGGCGGGCGCGACGTACTCCGTGCTCAGCTCCGTGGTGACCCGGATGACCTGCCGCGATTTGTCGAGCATGCCGAGGGCCACTTCGACGGGCATGGTGTGGCGGCTCCGCGGGATCTCCTGGTAGGCCGCCAGCATGGTGTTGTCGATCACCCGCTCGTCGGCGCCGGCGTCGCCCATCGTGGCGGCCGAGGCCATGACGATCTGGTCGCAGGCCAGCGCGGCCAACACGGCGTGACCGCGGAGCGACCTGGGGACATAGGCCACGGTGGTGGCGGCGTTGAGCTCGTCGCCAGTGAGGAACCTGGCCAGCGCGTGGGCGTCGTCGAAGGAAGTGCCCCGGCCGCCGTCGGTGGAGGAAGGAAGGGCATCCAGTTCCAGGACGAACACGACCCGGGAGGCTCGGGCCGCCTCGAGCCCTCGCCGGATCGTCTGCTGGACGCGGCCCACGGTCGCATGATCGATCGGCAGGGCGATGCGGATCCACTGGCCGCGGCGTGTGGCCCGGGCGGCCTCGGGAGACCCGGCGGCCGTGGGGTTCTCGGCTTCCGCCGGGCGCTCGTTTTCCGCCGCCCGGCCCGCGGCAACCGCCAACGCGGCTGCCAGGCAGGCGCTTGCAACCAAGAAACGGCCGTTCCCCGGCTTCCAGACCATATAATCCCTTCCCTATCAGATTATATTATAGTCCTTCGACGGCGTTTCGGCACCCGGCGGGCATGTAGTCCGCTCACTCCATGTGCCGGACTAATGAGGGTGGCCGCCAGGAACTCGTGCCGCGTCCCGGGCTTGCGGCCCATTGCGGCGGCGCTTTGCGCGAGACATAATAGACACTAGCCCGACGCGCAAGCGAGGGAGTGACTCGCCTTCCGTCGCTCGCGTGTTGGGGCTAGTGAGCCCCCCCACCTCCCACTCCCAAGAGACCCTCCCGTGAGCAACCCCAGCCTGACGAGCAGCCGGCGGGCATTCCTGAAGGCCGCCGCGGCCGCAGCGGCCTGCCCGTACGTTATCCCCTCCTCGGCGCTAGGCGCCGACGGCCGCCCCGCGCCCTCCGAGCGAATCGTGATGGGCGGCATCGGCATCGGCAACCAGGGCAGCGGCGATCAGGACGGGTTCCTGGGGCGCCGCGAAGTCCAGTACGTGGCCGTCTGCGATGTCCAAAAGGGGGCCCGCGACGCCGCCAAGGACCGCGCCGACCGGCGATACCGCAACCGCGACTGTGCGGCCTACAACGACTTCCGCGAGTTGCTGGCCCGAAAGGACATCGACGCCGTACACATCGCCACGCCCGACCATTGGCACGCCATCCTCGTCATCGAGGCCTGCCGCAACGGCAAGGACGTATTCTGTCAGAAGCCCGAGACCCGCACCCTCCGCGAAGGCCGGCTGATGATCCAGGCGGCGCGGCGCTACGGCCGCGTGGTCTCCGGCGGCAGCCAGCGGGTGCTGGAAGACTATAGGAACGTGGTGGACCCGTGCTGGGCCGGCGAGAAGGGCACGATCAAGTCGATCAACGTCCAGGTGGGACCGTTTTCGGTGCCGTGCAACCTGGCGGGCCAGCCGGTGCCCGACGGCCTGGACTGGGACATGTGGCTTGGCCCCGCGCCCTGGGCCCCCTACCATCCGTACCGCATCAGCGGCAGTTACGACATCAACGGCACGTCCTGGCGGTCGTGGAGCGATTACTCGGGCGGCGGCATGACCGACTGGGGCGCCCACCATTTCGGCGGCGCGATCTTCGCCGTGGACGCAAGGGAACTCCAGCCCGTCGAAGTCCTCTATCCCGACGGCAAGGACATCCCCTGCGTGACCCTGCGTTATCCCAACGGACTGCTCTTGTACCACCAACACCCCAAGATGGGCAACCTGGCGGTCGTCGGGACGCCGGGCGAAAAGCGGCCGCCGAAGCCCGTGCCGACTTACAAGGGCCAAGGGGGCATCCAGGGCGACTTCCTCGAATGCTGCAAGACCCGGGAGAGGCCGTTCCGCGACATCGAGCTGGCCCACAACACCATGGTCGTTTGCCACCTGGCCATCATCGCGTATGCCCTGAAGCGGTCGCTCCGGTGGGACCCCGTCAAGGAGGAATTCCCCGGCGACGAAGAGGCCAACCGCTTCCTGGACCGCGCCCGCCGCGAGCCCTGGGTGCTGTAGCCCTCACCCTAACCCTCTCCCGGAGGGAGAGGGGACAATGAAGACAAGGAACCGATACCTATGGCAGACAGTAAGCAAGTTGACAAGGCAGCGGTCGAGAAGGCGCTGGAGTCGCTGAAGACCTACGACTGGGGCACGGACCGCAAGACCCTGAAACCGATCGACGATGCGGTGGTCGCCACGCACGGCGACGCGGCGGCCCGCAAGGAGCTGGAAACGCGCCTGGCCGCGGTCCTCGCGACCGGCGCCTCGCGCTCGGCCAAGGACTTCGCGTGCCGCACGCTCATGATCATCGGCACGGCCGATTCGGTGCCGGCGCTGGCGGCGCTCCTGCCGGACAAGGACCTCTCCCACATGGCCCGCTATGCCCTGGAGCGTATCCCCGCGCCCGAGGCGGCCAAGGCCCTGCGCGACGCCCTGCCGAAGTTGAGCGGCGCGCTGAAGGTGGGCGTTATCGGATCGCTCGGCGCCCGCCGCGACCACGAGAGCGTACGGGCCCTGTGTATGTTGGCCGCCCTCGCCAAAGGGGCCGTCGCCGCCGCGGCTGCCGGGGCGTTGGGAGACATCGGCACGCCGGAAGCTGCCGGCGCCCTCCGCCATGCGCCCGCCCTGGAACCGGCCGTCGCCGATGCCTTGCTGGCCTGCGCCGAGCGGCTGCTGGCCGACGGCAAGAAGGCCGAGGCGATCGTGATCTACAAGTCCCTCGCCGGCGAAGGCTATTCCAAGCAGGTCCGCCTGGCTGCGACCCGCGGCCTGTTGTCGGCCGCCGGGAAGCACGACTGACGCTGGGGGCGGGGCGGAAATTGGTTGAACAAATCCGAAACTCGAATCTCGAAATCCGAAACAAATTCAAATGACCAAACCCGCCAATGACAGAAACATCTGTGCCGTTTTGACCATTTGAGCTTCGGATTTTGGATTTGTTCAGGATTTCGACATTCGGGTTTCGTGCTTCAACTTCTGCAAATCTAACGAGGTTCGTGGTGAAGCAAGCCGTTGTCCTCACGTGCGCCGTGCTCGCCCTGTCCGCGGCGATTAATAGGGGCAGCCTCCTGGCGGATGACGCCAATGAGGACCTCGTCGAGACGATCATCAGCCTCGTCGGCAACAACGACAAAGACCTGCGGGCCCTGGGGCTCGAACAGGTCCGCGAGGCGGCCAAGGGGGAGGCGGCCACGCGGCGGTTTGCGGCCCTGCTGCCCAAATTGCCGCCGGACGGCCAAGCGGCGCTCCTGGCCGCCCTGGGAACTCGGGGCGACAAGGCCGCTCGGCCGTCCGTCCTCGATATGCTCAAGAGCCCCGAGGAGCCGGTCCGCCTGGCGGCCATTCGGTCGCTGGGCCCTTTGGGCGAGACGGCCGACGTGCCGCTATTGGCACAATTGCTGGCTGCGGCCTCTGCCCCTCAGAAGGCCGCGGCCCGGGCAAGCCTCGTTCAATTGACGGGCGCACCGGTCGGGCCGGTGATCGTCGGCGAGCTGAAGCGGGCCAAACCCGATACCCGCGCGGAGTTGATTGGCGTGTTGGCGGCCCGCCGCGCGCTGGACTGTGTGGACGGCATCCTGCCGGCGGCCCTGGATGCCGACGCCGGGGTCCGCCAGGCGGCCATGGCTGCCCTGGGGCAATTGGCCACGCCGGAACAGATCCCCGGCATGGTGCGAGGCGTCCTGCTGGCGGAAGCCGGAGCGGAACGCGAGGCGGCCGAGCGGGCTGTTGCCCTGGTCTGCAATCGGATTTCTGACCCCGCGAAGCGGGCTGCGCCGCTCATGGCCGCATTCATGGCGTTGGAGGAAGCCAGCGACGTGGGCTACAATGAGGCGCAGATAGCCTTGCTGCCGACGCTTGGCCGCGTGGGGGGCCGGGATGTTCGGTGGCATGTGGACTCGGCCCTGGTCGCCCTGGGGAAGGCGCACGAGGCGGGCATCCACGCCTTGTGCAATTGGCCGGACGGCTCCGTCGGCCCGAAGCTCCTGGACCTGGCCCAGTCGGCCGCCAGTCCGGCCGATCGCCTCACGGCCTTGCGGGGATTGATTCGCGTGGCCCCCCTGCGGGACAAGCGGTCCGACGCCGAGCGGCTCGATATGCTCCAGAAAGCCATGGGCCTGGCCACCCGCGACGAGGAGCGGAACCTGGTGCTCAGAAAGTGCCAGGCGGTCCGAACGATCGAGTCGCTTCGCTTCGTGGCCCCCTACATGGAGCAGCCGGCGCTGGCCCAACAGGCCGCCGCCACGGTGGTCGAACTGGCCCACCACCGCGAGTTGCGCGGGCCGAACAAGGCCGAGTTCGACCGGGCCCTGGACTCCGTGATTCGCACCAGCCGGGATGCCGACGTGCTCGACCGGGCCCAACGCTACAAGAAGGGGCAGACGCGGGAGTTAAGGATAAAGGAGGAACGATAAAAGCGGAAGCGGCACCCGGACGGTTGGGGGCATCGTCCGTGGTCCGTTGTCAATTGTCCGTTGCAACTGACGACGGGCAACTGTCAACTGACGGCCGCCTTACTTTGCTCTTGCCCGAAATGGGCGTTCTGGGGTAGACTTCCCCCACTGTTCAAGAGGCTGCTGGGATCGCCTAGGTCAGGCCGAACAACCCCACGGGAGGACCGTCGGGGGGCGGAAAGGATTCCCGTCATGCAAGCGACGCTTGCCGAGTTGGCCGCGATGGTGGGGGGCGACGTGGCGGGGCCCGGCGAGCTGGTCGTCTACGGGGCGGCGCCGCTGGGGGACGTCGTGGGCGGCCAGATCACGCTCGTGGATCGCCAGGAGAAGGGCCGTGCCTTGGCTGCCTCCGAGGCTGCCGCGGTCGTCTGCCCGCGGTCCTTCCAGTTCCAAGCGATGCCGGCCATCTGCGTGGACGACGTTCACCGGGCGTTTGCCGCGATTATCACCTTCTTCCGGCCCGAGCGCCGGCAAGGCCGGATCGGCGTCAGCCGGCGGGCCGTCGTCAGTCCGACCGCCCGACTGGGCGAGAACGTCGACGTCCATCCCCTGGCCACCCTGGGCGACGACGTGACGGTCGGCGCGGGCTCGACGATCCACTCCGGCGTTCACGTCATGGCCGGCTCCCGGATCGCCGAAGACGTCACCATCTTTCCCAACGCCGTCCTCTACGAGAACACGGTTGTGGGGCCGCGATGCCTCATCCATGCCGGCGCCGTACTCGGGGCCTACGGGTTCGGCTACGAGCAGGTCGAAGGCCGCCACCGCCTCACGGCCCAGTTGGGCAACGTCGTCCTCGGGGCGGACGTGGAGATCGGCGCCGGCAGCACGATCGACCGCGGGACCTACGGACCGACCGTCATCGCGGACGGCACCAAGATCGACGACCTCGTCATGGTCGCCCACAACTGCCACGTCGGACGGCACAACATGCTCTGCTCGCAGGTGGGCATCGCCGGCAGCACGTCCACCGGCGACTACGTGGTGATGGCCGGGCAGGTGGGCGTGCGGGACCACGTGCGGATCGGCCGCGGCGCGGTCGTCGGGGCCAAGGCCGGCGTCATCAACGACATCCCCGACGGCGCCCGGTTCATGGGCATCCCCGCCACGCCCGAGCGCGACCAGAAACTCAAGCAGGCCGCCTTTACCCGGTTGCCCGAAATGCGTCGGCAGATCAAGCAGCTTCAACGCACCGTGGACGCCCTGATCTCGCGGATCGCCGAGTTGGAGCAGTCCCACGGCAACGGAGACCGCCGGGCCGTGGCGTGAGGGAAATCCGAAACACGAAATCCGAAATCCGAAACAATCTCAAGTGACCAAATCCCAAATGATGGAAACATGCCCGCCGTTTTGAACATTTGAGATTCGGGTTTTGTATTTGTTTGGGATTTCGACATTCGGATTTCGTATTTGCCCTCTAGCGTGGCGCTTCACCAAACCTCCACCACTGACCGCCGCCTCGGCCTCCTGGCCGGCTGGGGCCGCTATCCCGTCCTCGTGGCCGAGGCCCTGCGGCAACAGGGATTCCAGGTCTACTGCCTCGGCGTTGCCGGACTGGCCGACCCGCGGTTGGCCGAGATCTGTAATGACTTTCATTGGATCGGTTTGGCTCGCTTCGGCGCCGCGATCCGCTACTTCCAGCGGCACGGGGTGACCGAGGCCACAATGGCCGGCAAGGTCCACAAGGTGCTCTTGTTCCAGCCGTGGCGATGGCTGCGGCACCTGCCCGACCTGCGGACGCTCCGCATGTTCCTGCCCCATTTCCTGACGCGCCAGAAGGACTGCAAGGACGATACGCTGCTGGGGGCGATCGTTCGGGAGTTTGCGTCCTCGGGCATTCGTTTTGCTCCGGCGACGGACTATGTCCCGCAGTTGCTGGCGGGCGCGGGGCAACTGACCCGCCGCGGCCCCTCCGACGCCCAGTGGAAGGACATTCGCTTCGGCTGGCAAATGGCCAAGGAGATGGGCCGGCTGGACGTGGGACAGAGCGTGGCGGTCAAGGACCAGGCGGTCCTGGCCGTCGAGGCGGTCGAGGGGACCGACGAGTGCATTCGCCGCGCCGGCTCGCTCTGCCCCCTGGGCGGTTTTGCCGTCGTCAAGGTGGCCAAGCCCCAGCAGGACATGCGGTTCGACGTGCCGGCCATCGGCGTCGGCACCGTCGAGACCCTTGCTGCCGCCGGCGGCCGCGTGCTGGCCATCGAAGCCCGCCGGACCATCTTGCTCGACGCCCCGCAAGTGATCGACCTGGCCGACCGCCTCGGGCTGGCCATCGTCGCCCTGCCGAGCGAGCCCTAGCCTTTCATCTTCTCACTCTCTATAATGACGGCTTGCGTGTTCAACCAGCGTGGAGTAGCGGATGGCGGGCCCTGAAACCAAACAGTACATCGTCGTCGTCCAGTGCGACATCGTCATGGAGCGGTGTTCGGGCTGCTTCTGCGAGCAGGCGTTCCACGACCGGACGGGCGGTTTCGCCGCCTTCCCCAAGGAGCGGCCTTACCGGACGCTCTATCTCACTTGCGGCGGATGCTGCGGCCGCGCGCTCGGGCGGAAGCTGAGCCACCTGCGGCGGAAACTGGCCAAGGCCGGCATCGCAAAAGAGCAGATCGCCGTGCAATTAGCCTCCTGCATCGTCAAGGACAACTTCCACGGGCCCCCCTGTCCGCATCTTGATTACCTGAAGACCCTGATCGCCCGGCTGGGCCTGGACGTCGTTGAAGGCACCGCAGTGAGCGAGAAGGCGGAAGCCCGGCGCCGCGACGGCGTCTACGGGAGTGGCCCGGCGGACTGCGCGGATTGAGACCCAGGTGCCCCGGAGACCCAATCCCTTGCCCCAAATTGTACTAAAGCCCCGGAAGGCCCGGCCGCTGTTCGGACGGCACCCGTGGGTCCTGGACTCGGCGATCGACCGGATCGAGGGGTCCGTGGCCGATGGCGACGTGGTGGACCTGGTGTCGCACCGCGGGGAGTTCATTGGCCGGGGCGTCTTCAACAGCCGGAGCCGGATCCACGTACGTCTTTACACGTGGGAGTCCGGCGAGGCCCTGGACGAGGCGTTCTGGCGGCGGCGGCTGGACGCGGCCTGGGACCTGCGGAGGCAATTGGGCTACGACGACCCGCAGGGGGCCGCGAGGATGGTCTTCAGCGAGGGGGACGGCCTGAGCGGCCTGGTGGTCGATCGTTACGGCGAGTACCTGGTTGTGCAGCCGACGGCGCTGGCGATGGCGGTGCGGCTGGCGGCGCTCCTGCCGATGCTCCTCGAGCTGGCGCGGCCCCGCGGGATCGTCCTGCGGACGCAAGGGGACATCGTGCGGGCCGAAGGGCTGGCAGTGGTCAGTGGTCAGTTGTCAGTGGTCAGTGGTCAGTTGGAACCGACAACGGGCGACGGACAACGGACAACGGACCTCCAATCCCCAATCCCCAATCCCCAATCCCTCTTGTGGGGGCAGTGGCCCGATGGGCCCGTGCCGATTCGCCAGCAAGGGATCGAGTACGCGGTCGATCTGGCGGAATCGCAGAAGACGGGGCTCTACCTGGACCAGGCGGAGAATCACGCGGCGGCAGCCCGCTACCTCCGCGGCCGAAGGGTCCTGGACATGTTCTGCTATACGGGCGGGTTTGCCCTGGCGGCCGCGGCGGGTGGGGCCCGCGAGGTCCTGGGCATCGATACGAGCCGGCGGGCCGTGGCCGAGGCCCGGGCCAATGCCGAGCGCAACCGGCTGGCCAACGTCCGTTTTGAGGCCGGCGAGGCCTTCGAGACGCTCCAGTCGCTCACGGCAGCGGGCGAGCGGTTTGAGGGCGTGGTGTTGGATCCGCCACGGTTCGCCCGGAGCCGCGGCGCGGTCGGCGAGGCCCTCCGGGCGTACCACCGCTTGAACCGACTGGCATTGGGCCTGTTGCCGCCCGGCGGGATCCTGGTGACGTGCAGTTGCTCGGGCCACGTCGGCCGGGAGGACTTCTTTCGGATGCTCGCGGGCGTGGCGCAGCAGTCCCGCCGCGACCTCGAAGTGCTCGAAATGCGGGGAGCCGCTCCCGATCACCCGGTCGCGGTCACCTGCCCTGAGACGGAGTACCTGAAGTGCTTCGTGTGCCGGGCCGTGTCCTAACACTCCGTGATGCCCTTCGCCTGGATGCAGGAGACGATCGATCCCACTCCTGCCAGCACTGCAAGCAAGCTGGACAAAGCGACAGATTTTGCAGGGTGCCGACCTGTGCTATATTTTCCGTCTTGGCGGGAGCGAGCCTGCCGGGTGACGGACGCAGCACTTCTCACAACGGAGACAACCAATGGTCATCATTTCTCGCAAGAAGAATGAAAGCCTCGTCATCGGGGACAATATCACCGTGACCGTAATCGAGATCCGTGAGGACAAGGTTCGCCTCGGGGTCGAGTGCCCAAAGGAAATGTCTCTTCACAGAAAAGAAGTGTTCGACGCGATTCACCGCCAGGAAACGACAAGCCCTTCGCGGGCGGATGGAGTACCAGCGTCTGCTCGACAGCCCGGACGAGCTGGAGGCCCTGGCCGTCGGCGATGATCCGCACCGTGGCGGTGTCGGCCCGCACCGTGACTGGCCTGCGGACCCAGGCGGGCGGCACCGAATAGGGGTACGTGTTCTACGGCAACCAGTACGGCGCGGGTGGCCTGATATCATGCTCGACCGCTTCATGGCAGGCGGCACGCCCACCAGCCGGTCGTCCCGGTCGCCTATTTTCCCGCCTTCCCGCCACGCCGCGTATACGCCGCATGGCGGCGTCCAGCCGTGGGAGCCAAGGCAGGCGGCTGCCCGGCCCACACGCCGCACCGTCGCGGCCTGTGGCGGCAACGTGGCCACGGGGCGGGTGGCAGCCCTCGGCCTTGGTTGCCTGTGCCGCCCGTCCCGCTCAGATGAGGATCGGTTGCACTTCCTGCCACAACCGGCCATCCTCGAACCCGATCACGGATGCCTCGTAGTCGGGAATCGACCGCATGCGACCCGGCAGCTCGCCCGGCAGGCGTGGACGTGGACATTATGTGCAGCTCACCATAAGGTCCATTATGCGGAGTGAACGATTATGTGCAGTTGGCGGAGAATGCTGCGGATTTGCAGGCGAATGACGTAAGGAGACTGCGCATAACATTTGAGACGATGAACCTCTTGGGCGGCCACTTCGGCGGCCCGCTTCCTGGGAGGCGTTGTCATGAAGAATCGGAATGAACGTGAGAAATCGGACCAGTCGTTGGAGCGGCTGGTGGAGGAGACGATGGAGCGGTTGAAGCGGCTCGGTTACTGTGCGAAGGCGATCAGCAACTACCTCGGGATCTGGAACACCTTCGTTCGCTTCGTACAGCAAAGCGATGCGCCGAACAGCTTCTCGGTGGAGGCGGTTGAGAAGTACCTGGCGCATCGCGGATTGCCGGGCCCCGGGGCGAAGTCTTTGCGCGCATCGCAGGTTCACATCCGGGCAGCCATGCGCATTCTTACGGAGTGCGCGTTGCACGGATGCTTCCAGCGGCGGCGCAACATGGCTCAGAAGTCGCCGCTGGGCGCGATGTGGGAGCATCTTCTCGATGGCTACGAGCAGTTCTGCCGCAAGGAACGCCGCACTGCACCGCGTTGCCTGCGCGTCCAGCAACACGATGTTCACCGGTTCTTGTGCTTCCTTGAGGCCCGTGGGATCAAAGAACCCCGCGCCATCGATGTACCGGTCCTTTCGGCGTTCGTCAGGTCGCTCACACAACTGAAACCCAAGACCCTCGCCACGACGGTCTCCAGGATTCGTGGCTTCCTGCGATTCCTCTGCGTGCGCGGGCTGATTGACGGGGCACTCATCAGTCAGATACCGAAGGTCCGCGTGTATCAGGGCGAACGTCTGCCCACGACATGGACGTCGGAAGCCATACAGGCGCTCTTGGCCGCTGTGGATCGCGCTTCGCCGCTCGGCAAGCGCGACTACGCCATTCTGCTCTTGGCAGCGCGGTTGGGACTTCGGGCCGGCGACATCCGTGAGATGCGGCTCGATCAGTTGGACTGGGAGCAAGCCCGCATCCATGTGGTGCAAGGCAAGACGGGCGTGCCGCTGGAGTTGCCCCTGACCGAAGAGGTGGGAGAGGCAATTATCGACTACCTGCGTCATGGCCGCCCGCCGGTCGCTCACCGCGAGGTCTTCTTGCGACAGAACGCCCCCTTCGAGCCGTTTGGTCAGGACAACAATCTGCATTCGATCATCACCTCCTACCGGCGCAAAGCCGGTATCGAACTGCCGGCGCAGAGTCGGCGCGGACTGCATTCCCTACGGCACACGTTGGCCAGCCGCCTCCTCGAGGCAGGCGTGCCGCTCGACACGATTGCCGGCACCTTGGGACACCTTGCGCCCGAGACGACCCGGTTGTACCTGCGAATCGATGTGAACGACCTACGCCGTGCCGCACTTGATCCAGAGGAGGTGCTGCATGGTTAGGGATTTTCACAGCCCGCTGGCTGCGCATATCACAGCGTTCCTCGAAGAGAAGCGCGCCTGCGGGTATCGCTATGTCGCGGAGACGGCGATGCTTCGACGATTCGATCGGTTCCTCTGCCAGAGCGGGTGAGGTGCCAGATCCTCTCGGCCGGTGGCGTCGCTACGCTTCGTGCAAGGCATCGCGTCCGGTCCGCGGAGCGAAATGGTAAGAAACTCGGACACATGTCAATGGGCATCACGATCCGAATCGAGGATAATTCGCCGGGACGGCGAACGCCACGTTGCGGGTTCAGGCGTCGCCGAAGTGCCGCCCGTGATTGCGGAATGCCGCCGGGACGGGCAGCCGCAAAGCGTCGAGTCTTTCCGCCGGCCGCCGGGCGTAGGATCGACGCGCGCGGAGGCTCGTTTCGTTGGCCATTCAGCCATCAGATTGTGGAGTGGTCGTCGACGTCGGCCTACCCGACCTCCACGGCCGGCGGAGCCACTGAGTGACGCCATCCATAACAGTCAAGGTGTCTTGGCTGTTAAATCAGAGATCGCTTTGGGTGAGCGTCCGAAACCGCGACTAGCGGGTTAACGCAAAGCGCGAGCGCGCGACGATAGACGAAGGCAGTTGGCAGAAAGTTACTTCTTCCTTGCCAGCTCAGATTCATCGACGTATTGCCTCAAAATCTCCCGCAGTCGCTTGCCTGACACATGTGCAACCCTATTTGTCATGACTCGTCCTTCACCCAGGATTGCATAAAAAGACTCATGCTGTCCCTTGGTCAGTTGCGAGATGATCGCCGAGAATCCACAGGTCGTCGGACTTGGTAATCGCTTCGCTGGGCGGTTCCGGCACGTCGTCCGGATCGGTCATTAGGACCGCCTGAGGGACCAGTTTGTCGGCGGGACAATCAGCGGGCCTACTGGGATTCCACACATCTCTTGGTTACCATGGAGGAGTTGCCGCTCGGAGCGTATGCGAGCGGCGTCCAAATGGGAACTATGGGCCTAGGTAAGATTCGGCCGAAAATGTCCGAGAAGCCCTGGGAATTGCACGCATCAGAGAAACCGCACCCTCCACAACCGTGAACTGGATGAGCGCAGAGCCCAACAATGTGAAAATCAGAGGTCGTCCCATGTCCCCGGGCCTGGCCAGCGGCAATGCGTTTGTCTACCGGGAAGCGATGGCGGCTGCGCCCGAAGCGTATGACATCGAACGCCACCAGGTTGAAGCCGAGTTTCGTCGGATCAATCGCGCCGCGGACAAGGTGATCGACGATTTGAAGGTCTCGGCCAGCCGCATCGAAGAACGCCTGGATGCGAAAGTGGCTGCGATTTTTCAGGCGCATAAGGCCATACTCCAGGACCCCAGCCTGCGGCAGGAAATCCGCAAGGAAATCGAGACCGAACTGGTCAATGGCGAGGACGCGCTCACCCGCGTTTTTAGACGCTGGGAGCGAAGATTCCGCGAAATGACGGAGGAGGCGCAGCACCACCTGGCGGACGACATGGCGGACCTCGGACGGCGCCTCCTGCTGGAAATGGCAGGCGTGAGAACCACCGCGCTGGAAATGATGCCGGAGGGCCGGGTGCTGGTGGCGCAGCGGTTGTTGCCGTCGGACACGGTGGCGATGCCCCGCCGTTCGGTCGTCGGCATCGTCGTCGAGACCGGCGGGCCGGGATCGCACGCGGCGCTGCTCGCACGGGCGATGGGGATACCCATCGTCGGCGAAGTGCCGAAGGCGACGGAGCTGATCGCTGACGACGACGTCGTAATGATCGACGGTTTTTTCGGAGACGTCATCGTAAGGCCGGATGAGGCCACGCAGGCGGAGTACCGCACAAGAGTGAGCGGCCTGCAGGCCACCATGTCCGAGGCCAGGCGCCTTTGCCGCGAGCCGGCCCGGACCCATGACGCAGCAAGCGTCGACGTGATGGCGAACGTCGGCTGCGTCGAAGACTCCATGAGTGCTGCGGAGAACGGGGCGGATGGCGTGGGGCTTTATCGCATGGAGCAATATTACTTGTCGCGCAAAACCCCGCCCACCGAGGAGGAATTGGTGGCCACGCTGCACAAGATCGGCGAGCCGATGAAGGGAAAACCGATCACTGTGCGATTGCTGGACATGGGGGGCGACAAGCCCCTGCCGTTTCTCAAGCTGCCCGCCGAGGACAATCCATTTCTCGGCCTGCGCGGGATTCGCCTGCTTCTCCGGTATCCCGACCTTATGACGACGCAGCTCCGCGCACTGCTGACTTTTTCCAACGAACACGACGTGCGCATCCTGGTTCCCATGATCACGCTCGCGGATGAAATGGCACAGGTTCGCCGCCGTCTTGAGGAGCTCGCCCCTGAAATGGGTGTGAAGAACATTCCGCCCCTGGGCGCGATGATCGAAGTGCCGGCGGCGGCGCTGACCATCCCCGATATTCTCAAGCACGTCGATTTTTTCGGCATCGGGACGAACGACCTGACGCAGTACACGATGGCGGCCGGGCGGGAGAATCCGCTGGTGAGCGATTGTTTTGCCGATGATCACCCTGCGGTGCTGCGACTCATACGACTCGTCGTCGAGGAGGGCGGCGGCGTTCCCATCGAGGTTTGCGGCGAGCTAGCCAGCAGGATCGATATCGTTCCCACGTTGCTCCGCCTCGGCATCCGCGCCCTGAGCGTCGCTCCGCCGCTCATTCCCGGCATCAAGGAAGCAGTACGCCGGGTCGAGTTGCTTCCGCCCTAACCGCTCCAGCGTCGAGACGGCGTCTCATCAACTCACCCCTATTCTGAAAAGTGTCAGAATACCACCGTTTGATGGTGCGACGGTACCAAACTTCTAACGGCCTGCCGGTCGGCGGCCTCGCGAGCCACCTGGACGACGCGGCCATCGTCGCCGCAGCCGGCCATGAGGACGATCGTGGAGGGGGACGGGACAAGTCCCGCGGTTGTTCAGCGGCCGACCGACACCCCCAAGCAAATCAGGTTGACCCTGCTCTCTGGGGGTGACAAGCTAGGACAGATGAAGGCCGTGCTCCTGTCGGTCGATGGGGAATTGCTTCACAGCCTGTACCGGCGGACTCAGCCACAGTCTCCAGGAGGATCGGGGTGTACGGGCAAATGCCAGCTCTGCGGCAGATGCAACCTGGGCGCCGTAGCTAAGACCGTGGACGATTTTCTGGCTGATGCCGGGGTTGCCCGTGACGACGTCGCCAGGACCATAGCCACCGGCAGCCAAGTGATTGACGACCTTCTGCGCTTTCTGCATTTTTAGGCAACCTCTTTCTTGACTACGGCGGGCCGATCGTTTTCCAGGGAGGCGTGGCATCGAATCATGCTGTTGCCCACTACCTGCAAGCGATCACAGGTAACCGCATCCTCATCCCGGAACTGAACCAGGTGATGGGAGCGTTGGGAGCAGCGGGGATTGCCCGCGACAGTTGGGAGCCCCAAGGCACATGGTTCTCCTTGGGCGCAGGCGAGAGGCGAGCACTCCGTGCCTCACCGCGGCACATCGTGCCCGGATCCGGCGGATCGGTCAAGAGAGCGGTGGCAATGCGTACTCGCCTTACGCGGCAGCAGTTCCTGTCCCGTGGCGATGTCCCCTTGGTATGGCGCAACCTATTCTACCCTGCGGAGATCCTTAACGCGTTGGGTGTCCGCATGCTGACGATGGAAACCTATGCCGCTTTGCGCGCCCGCAACGGAAAAGTCCTGCGAACGATGTTTGACAAGGCGGCCCGCAAGGGCTTTGCCGCGGAAACGTGTTCCTTCTTACGCGTTCTGGAAGGCGATGATCGGCTCCCGAAGCCCGACTTCGTCGTTGGCACAAGCGAGCCGTGCCAGCAGGGGGGGAGAGTTCTTGCCGATCTCGTGCGTGACCTGGGTGGCCTCGATCGCTATCATCTCTTGCACACTCCGATCCGTCACGATGACAGCTCTGTTGAAAGCATCGCTGCCGCACTGGAAGCGTCCGTTGCTCATATGGAGCGGTCGCTGGGCATCAAGATGGACTCGGGGCGGCTGAAAGAGGCATGCTCCTTGGCGCGCGCTTGACCTACACGGCTCGACGAGCACTCTTGCTCCGGGTTTCTTGATGGATTGATCGCCGGAAGACTCAACGGCGAGAACACGTCAGTTGACGATCTGGACTGGCTGCCTTACGAGCCCCGGCTGATGGAGTTGCTCGACCTCAAGAAAAACGGCTGCCGTGGCAGGACCAAGCTCGGGAAAGCACAAGTGCCAATTCAAATAGCGTAAAGGGTCGGTTTGGCACGGAGAGAGGCTCCTGGGAGGCCCTCCCTCGATCTGCCTGCCACGGCAGCGTGTTCGATTTTAGATTTTGGATTTGCGATTTTGGATTTGTTTGAAGTTTGGTGCTTCGGATTTGGCGATTCTCCCCCGCCCCTAAATCCCTAAATCCCCAAATCCCCAATCCCTAATCCCCAATCCCTTCTTCCTCCTTATCGCGAAGCCACAAGCGGCGGCGGCGGCCAGCAGCGCGAGCGTGCCGGGCTCCGGCACCGCGTGGACGCCGTCGGCGGCGACCCCTTGCGGGGCCAAGGTTCCCGCCGAGGGCGAGGTGCCCAGCGGGATCGCGTTGCCGTTGAGCGTCGAATCGCCCAGTTCCACCGAGCCGTTGGCCCCGATCGTCAGGATCGAGCCGGTCGGCAGGGCCGAGCTGCGGTTGATCACCAGGAGGCCGTCGCTCACCGTCGTGCCGCCCGAGTAGCTGTTCGTGCCTGAGAGGGTCAAAGTGCCGGTGTCGTTCTTGACCAACCCGGCGGTGATGTTCCGAGTGGGGTTGCCCCCGGGATCGTTGCTGCCGCCGATGTTGCCGGAGATCGTTGTGTTGCCCGACCCGCCGACCGCCAGGCCGCGGCCGCTGGTGTCGTCGGACACGATGTTTCCACTGATCGTCAGCAGTGTGCCCGTCGTCGCCGTGTTGGAGATCCGGCCGATGCCGCCGCCGACGGTGATCGTGCCGGAGACGCCGTTGCTGCCGCTGGAGTTCTGCAACAGGGCGCCGTCGTAGAGGGTGATGGGCTCGGCCACGCTGCCCCCGGTGACGTTGGCGAGTTGGAGGACCGCGCCGCCGTTACCGCGGACGTACGTCCCGGCGGCGGTGTTGCCCAGGGCTGCGGCGCTTTGGACCACGACCGTTCCGGCCCAGATGTTCGTGTCCCTGGTGTAGGTGCTGGTGCCGCTCAGGGTGAGGGTGCCGCTATCGTACTTGTCGAGCGTGAGGTCGCCGTTGATGTTGCCGCTCAACGTGGTGGGGTTGACGCCGCCGACGATCAGCGCGGCAGTGCCGATGCTGTTGCTGATCGTGCCGGCGAAGTTGCTCGTTGCGGCCCCGGTGATGCTCAGGGCGCCTCCGCCCAGCGTAACGGCGCCGGAGGCGCCGCCGTTGAGCGAGCCGACGGTCTGCGGCTGGTTGTTCAGGTCGAAGGTCGCGGCGGCCGTCGAGCCCACCGCAAGGGCAGTGGCCACCGGCAGGGCGTTGGCGATGCCGAGCTGGAGCGTGCCGTTGTTGACCGTGGTGGCCCCGTTGTAGTTGCTCGTGCCCGCAAGGTTCAGCGTGCCGGTCCCGGTCTTGGTCAAGGCGCCCGTGCCGCTGATGTTGCCGGCGTAGGCGCCCGACCCGTTGACGGTCAGCGTGCCGCTGCCCAGCGCGACGTTGCCGCCGGTGGCGCCGCCGCCGCCTAGCGAGGTGACGGTCTCATTGTAGCTGTTGAGGTCCAGCGTCGCGCCGGCCGAGTTGGCCAGCGTCATGGCGGTCGCGGGCATGGCGTTGTTGGCGCCGATCTGCAGCGTGCCGCCGGCGACGTTCCAACCGAAGGTGGCGGAGGCGTCGGTGCCGTCCGTGTTGGTGAACTGCACGTTGGCGACGCGGACCGTGCCGGCGCCGATCTTGTTGAGCGTGGTCGTGCCGGTCCGCTC
>JBEKCP010000041.1:0-18692 GCA_050014815.1 Thermoguttaceae bacterium
ATCCGGTCGAGGAAGAAGCGGTCGTGGCTGATCACCAGCGCGCAGCCGGGGAAGTCCAGGAGGGCCTGCTCCAGGACCCGCATCGTGCCCACGTCCAGGTCGTTGGTGGGCTCGTCCAGCAGTACCAGGTTTCCGCCGCGGCGAAGCCTCTGGCGTGCGGCTGCTAGCCTGCGAAACTGGATTGGACAACTGATCGCCGTGATCGACGATGCGGCCAAGCTCCAGCGAGTCCTTGACCGCCAGCGTCAGTCCCTGGCCAAATCGGCGCGAATCAACCTTCGACGAAAACATCCGAGTTGTTTCCAACTCCTTAACAATCCAGAACTTCTGGAATACACCGTCGCTTAACTTCGTGCCTATGGGGCTCGCTTCGCTCGACCCACCCTACAGACTGTCGGACCCTCGCTGGCGCGTCGGGCTGGTGTCGCCTTCACTCCACCACCACCGATTGCAAGATCCCCGGGGCCGAGGCCGGCCAGGTCAATGCCTTGCCGGCAACGACCGCCTCGACGTAATACTCGAAGTCGGCCTTCACCGCCTCGCCGGAGAGCGATACCGAGTAGACGCCCCGGGCCGCGTGCGCCAGCGGCACGCGGGCAAACGGGCCGGGACCCAAGGGTCGCCAGTAGATCGCCGCCTCGCGCAAGCGTCCGCCAAGCAGCAGCACCGTGAGCCGCAGCGGCTCGCCGGCCTCCAGATTGCCCCGCACGGTCGGCACGATCAACCGCGGCGGGCCCCGATACTCCGGCCAGGGCTCGGCGTCCTCCGGCAGGGGCTCGCCGAGGGCTTCGGCCAGCTCCCGGCCCGGCCCCGCGAGCAGCCCCGGCAGCAAGTGCTGCTGCCAGTTGGCCACCGTGCCCAACTCGCCATAGGTGCTGACCGTGGCCAGCAGGCAGCCGTGCACCTCGGCCGCCCGGGCTACCAACTCCTTGCGAAGCGGCAGGGCCTTCTCTCGCGCGAGGCGTTTGCGGGCGTCGGGTTCTTTTTCCGCCCGGACCGCGTTCATCGCGGCATTGAACTCGGCCCAAGCCGAGCAGATCTGCCCCGTGGCGCGGAGGTAGCGGAACGAGTTGAGCCAGTAGTCGAACCGCTCGAGGTTGCCGCCGCCCCGGATCCGCTCGCGGAGGGCGGCCATCTCATCGACGAAGGCGTACTGGGGCGAAACTTCCGACCATGGCCGGCTGTCGGGCTTGATCCCACCCGGGCCGCCCACCCAGTCGGCCGGCCGCGGCAGTTCACCGTCGATCTTCGTGAACAGCGCGGCAAGCGGCCCGGCCGCCTCCGGCCCGAACTCCGCCCGGGCCCAATCGGCGTAGAAATCGGCCACGGGGAGATAACGGGGCGCGGCAGCCCTCACCCCCGGGTACCCGCTTGCGGGTGCCTCTCCCGCGTCTCCTTGTCTCCTTGTCTCCTTGTCTCCCTGTCTCCTATCCCCTGACCCCCCGGACGCAGTCCGGGGGCTTTCACCCCTGTCCCCTGACCCCCCGGACGCCGGCACCGCGCTTAAGCGTGGTGGGGGGCTTTCACCCCTGTCCCCTACCCCCTGTCCCCTCTCCTCCCACGCGGCCTTGGCCAGTGCGGAGACGTTTGGGGCGAGGACGCGGGTCCGCCAGTGGATGCCCATCAGGCCGGTGCAGCCATAGGCCAGCGAATCGGCGGCGTCGCGCCGCATGCGACCCGCCCAAAGCTGCGGAAGGATCATGGCCGGATCGTCCTCCAGCCACGGGATCGACCATTTGGGCCGCCCCTGGACGCGGGCGAAGCCGGGCTCGACCGGCGCCTTGCCCACATTCCGATTGATGCAGCTCAGGGGCATGCTCTTCGGCAGTTCGCGGTCGAACTGCGCCGGATCCTGTACCGGCCCCAGCACCCAACCGCATGTGGCCAGCGTGAACGGGGCCTTCACCTTCTCCGCCGCCGCTCGGGCGGCCCGGAGATCCAAGAGCGTGGCGGCGATCTGCTGCTGGCTGACGGGCTTCTGGGTCCAGTCCTCGGGGGTCCAAAACCAGTAGTAGTCCAGCGGATGAGTCTCGATAATCCGCCGGAATATCCCTTCGTAGACCTCCTGGACGACCGCCGGGTCGGCCGGATCCTTGCCCGCAGCCTTCAGCCGCTCCTTGACCGCCGTGGGGATCACCAGCGGGGTCTCGGTGCCCAGGCACGTCTTGATGCCCAAGCGGCCGGCCGACTGGAAGACCTCGGCCAACAGCCGGCCCATGCGGTCGAACAACTCGTTGCAGTCCTTGGGCGTTTTGGGCCACGGGGTCATGCCGCGCATGTAATCGGCGCCGTAGTCGTCGCGGTCGAACAAGGCCGCTGCGCCGAACAGGTAATCGCCCGTCTTCGTCGCCCGGTAGCCCCAGGCGCCGCCGGCCGTGGTGAAGTGCCGCGACGGATAGCTGGCCTTGACGGCGCCGCCGGGCCCGATTTCTTGGGGCGGCCCGATCCAAACGGTCGGTTCCGGGCCGACGCCGCCTTGCGGATACGTGTGCAGTCCGAAGAAGTTCATCCGCAGCTTGGGCAACTGGCCCAGAACGGCCTTATAGCCGTCGATGTTCCACCAGTCGGGCCCCTCCGGGAAATCGTGGAACGGCTGGATGCCGCGGCGGTCCATGAGGGGCTTGCCCGTCTCGTCGAGCTGCGGCATCGCCAGCGGGATCTTCTCGTCGGGAACGACGTCGCCGTGCAGGTAGAAGCGGACCCCGAGATGCTCGGCCAGGCGGTATGCGCCATAGAGCGTGCCCAGCGGGTCGCCGCCGACCACGAGCACCGCCGGGCCGCCACCCTCGGACTCCCGCGGCAGGGTCTTCAGCCAATACTGCTCGGGGCCAAGCCCATCGACCGCGGCATTGAGCTTCGCGGCGGTCGTGATCCGCCGCACGAGCGGCTGGTTCTTGCTGCCGACAACGATGGATGCCTTGGCGCCCGGCTCCCGCACCACCGGCAGGAGCACGCCGGTCCGCAGGTAAACGTACCGGCGAATTTCCTTGGCGGCCAGCCGCTCTTGGTACTCCGCATCCCGGGGGCAGACGATGGCCGCGGGCAGCGCCGGTTCGGCGCGGGACCAGGAGACCATCGCGCAGGCGAAAAGAAACACCGCCAATCCCATTCTACGGAACATCGACGTGCTTAAGGCGTTACGGCGCGGATGACGTTTCGCACCGGTTCACCGGCGACGTAGACCTTCGGATGGACCCACACGCGTGGGCCATAGTATACCGGGGGCCCGGCCACCACGTAGGGCGACGCGTACACCGGGGCAGGCGCCACGATGGGCGAGGCCACGTAATACCGCGGCTGGACCTGGACGAACGGTCCCACGACCGGCGGCCCGACGTACGGATAATACGCCACCACGGGCGCCGGCTGGACCGGCATCATCGTGACGTATCCCTGTCCGAACGCCGTGGAGCCCGCCACGAGCAGGACTGCTGTTGCGACTGTTGCGGTCAAAAGGCTCTTCATCGGTCCGCTCCTTTCCATGGAAGGTTAAGAAAGGCGAATCAGCGGCCAAACTCTCCCCCTGCCGCCGTCAACAGAAATTCTAGGTCGCTGCGGCCCGGTTTACAAGCGGGCGTCAATTTCAACCCCCACGGCTTGTCTGAAGGAGCCTGCCCGCTCGGCCCGTTTCCTACTTCGCGGCGGCGACGGTCATTGGTGTTGGGGCCGTCTGGGCCTGGTGGTCGGGGTTGTAGTATTCGTACGCCCGGGCGGGGGGAGCGGTGATCTTGACCGGCATGGTCGCGCGGAGGTGATAGACGAGTTCAAGCGGCTCGGAAGGGCTGAGCGTGCGGAGGTAGACGATCGCGCTCCGCGGCGTTACCTGGTACTTGGCGATCTTGCTTGACGTGCGAAGCGTCTCAAGGTCCTCCACATCCACGGCAAAGCCGGCCGGGATCGGCAGGTCGAGGATCACCATGGGGGCGGCGTCGGCCATCCGGTTGGTTACCGTGGCCGTGGCTCTTACCCGGTCATCGACCACGAGCGTGGTCTTGTCATAGACGAGCTGGATCGAAAGCGGCTCGGCGCCCTGGGGACGATCGGCGCCGGGCACGTGGTAGGCCAGAGTGGCCTGGTAGCCGGTGGCGGTTCCCGTGCGGTCGGTAATCCCGAGGCGATGACTGCCGCGGGCGACTTGAGTGGATAGATCCATCTGCTGCATCACTTCGCCTTGGTCGGCCGGGATGACGAGCGTCTCGACGGTCCTGCCGTCCACCGTGATGTCGATCTGCCGCTGGCGGGCTTCACCCAATGGCCGATCCGTCCCGGCCAGCAGGGCTTTCAGGGCCAGGACGGTCGCCTGGGTCGAGTGCCAGGTGCCATGTGGGTCCTTCTGCTCGACGAGCCATGCCAGGGCGGCCCGGATGGTGTCCGGACTGGTCCGGCCCTCGATCATCGCCAGGGTGGCCAGGGCAGTGGTCTCGATATTGCCGCTGAGCCCGGCGCCGTAGAACGTCGTCCGGCGGTTCACCCCTTCCTCCCACCATGCCAGCTTTCCATCCGCCGAGCGACGGCTCGTTGCTTCCAGCCGCTCCAGGTAGGGTCGGGCGTGCTGGTCGCCAGGCCGGATCGCCAACAGGGCATTGGCCACCAGGGCCAGCACATACGGATCGTCGATCGCGGCCGGGTTGTGATGCAGGAGGTAGTCGTAAGCGGCGCCGGAGGCCCTCACCCCCGGCCCCTCTCCCGGAGGGAGAGGGGAGCTTCCTGCTCCGCCTGCGAAGGCCGACCAGGCGACGTAGGCCGTGGTGCTAAGCCGCTGAAGGTCTTCTCGCCGCCCCGTGGGGTCCTCGTGCATAGGGTGATTCTCGGGCGCCCAGGAACCGTCGGCGGCCTGCTGACCCAGGAGCCAGATCCGCGTCCGCTCGATCACCCGCGGGTCAACGTCATGCACCCGGGCCATGTCGCTGAACTCCATGAGCCCGTAAGCCGTCAGCGTGCGATTGGCCGGTGGGCGGCCGAACCAGTCGAAGCCGCCCCCGGCGATCTCAAAACCCAACAGCCGCTGGTAGCCCAGGTGGATGTACTGCCGGGCCGTCGCCTCGACCTGCGGCACGCTCTTCTTGGTCCGCCGGAGGTAGTCGAGCGCGAGCACGTTCGGATAGGTCGTCGAGGACGTCTGCTCGAAGCAGCCGTACGGCCTCTGGAAAATCGCCTCCAGCCCATCGACAAGCTGGCTGAAGGTCGACGGGTAGAGCTTGACGTTGGCCTTCACGCTCCCCTCGATCGCGTCGGCCGGCACGGACCAGGCGATTTCGGCCGGCCGCTGGAGCGTGCCGCTGGCGGTCTGTTCCACGCGGCGGCCGTCGGGCACGACCTCGATGGTCCGCTTGATCGCATCCGCCACGCCGCCGCCCGAGGCGTGGACCGTCAACTCGTGCCGTCCCGGCTGCCTGACTCGCAGGCGATAGCTCACGGATCGCACTTCCTGGGCGGCCAGCTCTAACGTTTGCGTCGGCCCATCGAGCCGCTCGAACCATGGCCCGTCCGCCATGCGAAGCTCGACCACGAGCGGCTTCTCCAGGTAGTTGTAGACCACCGCCGGCACGGCCACTTCATCGCCGCGAGTCAGGCTGACCGGCAGGTTCAGGTCGACGAAGAAAGGCTGGAACACGCGGATCGACGACTCGCTGCCGCCGAGCTTCCCCTCCGCCGAGACGGCGCTGGCCGAGAGCCGCCAGGTCGTGATCGAATCGGCCAGATCGACGGCAAGACTGGCGCGGCCGTTGTCGTCGGTGATAAGCTCCGGCCGCCAGAGGAGCGTCTCGGGGAACCACTCCCGCACCCGGGCAGGAGCGGCCGCGGAGGCCTCTTGAGGCTGGATCTTGCCGCCGGCCAGCTCTTGATTTTCCAGGGCCAAACCAAGTTGCTTGAGATCGTTCATGGCCCTGGCACGGAAGCTCGCCTCCCTCACAGAGGACACGGCGGACAGCAAGAGGCTGATGAAAAGGAATACTACGAAGACCAGCATAAGGGTCTTTGCCAGTCCCATAATCAGGATTAGCAAAACAAGAACGGCAACCGCTATCAGCGCGATCCAGAGGCCGGTAATGAGGCCCAGCCGCTCATGCCGAACCAGCTCGGCCTGGCGGGACTTCTCGGGATAGGTTGACTGGCGGAGCGTATGCAGTGATCCCTGGCCCCTGAGCAGAGGGATGAACTTCTCCAGGCCGCCGACACGCTCCGCGAGCTTTTCCCAGTCCGGCCGCTGGAGGACGCGGAGAAGGCGTTGGTCGCCGTCAGCGAATTGCTGGATCGCCTGCTTGAGGATCGCATCCCGGTCGTTGCGGCGAGTTCCGGCCCTGGCGAACAGCGCCTTCTCAAACCGATCCCGCTCGTCCGCCGGCAGCTTGACCTCCAGATCCGGCGACCAGGGATAGATGGCGTAGACCGGCTTGAGAATCTCCTGTTCCAGCGAGGAGAAGATGGCCTGCATGCCCGGTGCGGGACCAAGAACCGAGTAGACCGCCTCGTCGACGGCAGCCAGGCTCAGGGCGCCGGGAACCGGCTTGCCATGGGCATCGGAGAGCAAGAGCGTCAGTTTCGCCCGTTGGCCCGGCCGGTACTCGGGGCGATCGAGCTGGACGTTCACCTTCAGGCCGCCCGCCTGCCGGACGTAGATCACCCGGGTCTCAGTCACGGGCAGGCCCTCGCGTCCGTACCTGTACGCCGAGAACTGGAGCGTGCCGGAAACCTCCGGCGGGAGGTCGATCTGGTACTCACCGCGGCCCTCGTGCATGGGGATCACGTCGGTGAGCATGGTCTGGCCGTCTTTGATCAGGTCGAGGAACAGGGGTTCGCTGCCGCCTCCCAGGGCCAGGACGTGGACTGTCTGGCCGCCGTCGTAGACGGCCTTGTCGGTGCGAACGAGGAAACGCCCGTCGCGGGAGCCGCACTCTAGCTCGACCTCGCGACGGCCGCTTCGCCCCGCCTGGTCTGTCGCGCGGACGACCCAGTGGACGGAGTCCGTCTGTGGCGTACACTCGACCGAGGCCGCGCCCATCTCGTTGGTCCTTATCTCTTCCGGGAAACCGCTGACGGCGATCCGCGCAGGGGCCGGGCGGCCGTCTGCGTAGGTCGTCAGGAAGTAGATTGTATTGGCCAGGCCAGGCACCAGCGTGCCGGACTCTGGGATCACCTCGATGCGGATCGGCTGTGGGGTGACGATGCGCGACACGGTTGTGGATTGCTTCTGCCCGGCGGGGTCCCGCACCGTGGCGGTGAGCATGAATCGGGCGTCGTGGGAGTCCTGCGGCCGGCCCACCAGCGACGGCGGCAACACGAACTCGAACCGGGCCGCGCCCGAACTGTCGGTCCGGACGGTGGTCTGGGCGATCTTCGCGGCCGCGACGTCGGTCGCCTGCACCTCGATCTCGACCTCGCCACCGTCCACCGGCTTGCCGAAGAAATACCGGGCCGAGAGCGTGCCATGCACTTTCTGGCCGGGCTGGTAGTACGGCTCGTCCAACTCGACGACGATCTTGAACTTCGGCAGCACGTACTTCTTGACCTCGACCGTGATGGTGCTCGTGGTATCGCCCAACTCGCAGCGCAGTTGGTAAGGGCCTTCGAGGATCTCGCCGGCCAGGGGACAGTCGGTCGAGGAGATCCCGAAGCGGCTGGTGACCTCCCGCTTGCGGAAGATTATGTTGCCCTTGGGGTCCGTCACGGAGAACACTGCCTCCTGGCCCGCCACGGGCTTGGGTTGCGGCCTCGACAGGGCAAGGCTGCGCAGATGGATCACTTCGCCCGGCTGATAGACGGGCTTGTCGCTCGTGAGCATCAACTGCCAGGAGCGGTGGAGCGTAACCGTCTGCTCGATCGACTCCGCCTGCCGCCCCGGTTGGGCGCTCACGCGGAGTTTGTACCGGCCTGGCGCCCAATCGGGCAGTTGCATGCGGACCGTGCCGCTGCCGAACTGGTCGGTCGTGAAGCTCGCCAGATGGACTACGGCCCGGGGTTCCGACCGGACCAGCTCGATCTGGACCGGCACGCCAGTTCGCGGCGCGGCATCCCGCGGGTCCACCAGCAGCACGCGGAGCGAGGCTTCGGACCCGGCTACGAGGTCGGTCTGCCCCAGCACGCGCAGGTCGTAGGGCGACGGTGCCAGATTGTAGTAGTAAAGGTTGGCCGTGCCGAGCAGGAGCACTGCGGCTGCCGCAACCAGCAGGCCCGCGCGGGTCCATCGGCTCCGCGTGGTGCGATATTGCTCGATCCGGTCCAGAGTCGCCCGGACCAGGGCCTCGGGCGCTTCGATGGGCGGCAGAGACTCAAGGGCTTCCCGACGTTTTTGGGCCTCCTCCAGGGCAACACTGCAGATGGCGCATGCCTGACAGTGCGCGGCAACTCGTTCCTTGTCGGGCGCAGAAAGAACGTCGTGCAGGTAGGCGTCGACGTATTCCAGGACATGGTCATTAGGGTTGATCATGGCAATCCTCCCCCGTTTGCCGCAGGCGGGGCTCCAGGTATCGCCGCATGCCGGCCAGGGCGTGGAACATCTGCGAGCGGATGGTGGCCTCGGTCCGGTCGAGAATCTGGGCGATCTCGGCGTACTCCAGTCCGTTCCATACCCGCAAGACCAACACCGTCCGCTGCTTTGGCGGCAGAGTCCCTACGGCTTGGGTCACCAACATGGCCGTCTCGGAAGCGATGGCGGCCTCGACGGGCGTACGACCGCCTGCGGCGGCCGGCAGATCGGGTTCGTCCGCAAGGAAAGCCGGTCCGGCCGAGAACTTGCGGAACTCGGCTCGGCACTTGTTCAAGGCGATCCCGAAGAGCCAGGGCCGGAACGGTCGTGGATACTCGTACCGGCCGCGGTGCTGCCAAACGGCCAGGAACGCCTCCTGGAACAGTTCCTCGGCACGATGCCAGTCGCCGGTCATTCGACGGATGAAGGTCAACAGCGGGCTGGCATACCGCCGCAGGAGGGGACTCATAGCCTCACGGTTGCCCGCAGCCACCCGCATCATCAGGTCCTCGTCTTTTGCGCGGTCGCAGCTCATGGTCAGCCTCCCGCGGTCCCTACCTTCTTATTTGCGCAGAAGCGAGGATTTGTTGAAGCAATTTTTCTGCCAGGCCATCCTGAGCCCAATATACCCGGTTCCCGGTCACGTTTCTTCAGGCTGGTCGAAAGCTGCCTCGACCAATCGTGGCAGCACGGTTGCTCGCTACCCCTCCATAGTTGGCGGGCTTCCGGCCTTGTGCGCCTTTACATATAATGGCCAAGTAGCGTATCCCGTGGTCCGGTGGCCGGGGCCTCTTGATGACGATCACCGTCCAGCCGTTTGTCGAGCGGCCCGACGGCCGCCACGAGATCCTCAAGCCCTCCGCGTTCCAGAAACTATTTGGCCCGTGAGCGTCATGGAGACATCCTGATGAAGAGACTCTTCCTGTCCCTGGTGGTTCTGGCGGCGACGGCCGCGCTGGTGTGGGCCGCCCCCGCCCCTGCGGCGGCCGAGCCGGCCCCGGCACCGGCGTCCAAGGGCATGGCCGCCGTCCTGGAGCCGTTTGTCAAGAGCCACACGCTCGCGGGCGCGGTGACCCTGGTGGCGTCGCAAGACAAGGTGCTCGGTCTGGAAGCGGTCGGCTACGCGGACATCGCCGCCGGCAAGCCGATGCGGACCGACAGCCTCTTCTGGATCGCTTCCATGTCCAAGCCGATGACCGCCACGGCGCTGATGATGCTGGTGGACGAGGGCAAGGTACGCGTCGACGATCCCGTCGAGAAGTACCTGCCGGAGTTCCAGGGGCAAATGGTCGTGGCCGAGCGAGACAACCAGCGAGTGGTCCTCAAACCGCCCGCGCACCCGATCACGGTGAAGAACATCCTTTCCCACACCAGCGGCCTGCCCTACATGACCCGGCTGGAACACAAGATCGACACGTTCCCGCTCGATGAGGCCGCCGTCATCTATGCCCTGACGCCGCTCAAGTTCGAGCCGGACAGCAAGTACGAGTACTCGAACGCGGGCATCAACACCGTGGGCCGCATTATCGAAGTCGCCGGCGGCATGCCGTACGAGAAGTTCATGGACGAGCGTCTGTTCAAGCCGCTGGGCATGAAGGACACCACTTTCTGGCCCAGCGAAGAGCAGCTCCGGCGGTTGGCCAAGTCGTACAAGCCCGACGCCGATCAAAAGGGCCTGGTCGAAACGGCCATCGGGTACTTCGCCTATCCGTTGAGCAATCGTCGGCGGAGTCCGTGTCCCGCCGGCGGCCTGTTCTCGACCGCCGGCGACGTCTCGATCTTCTGCCGCATGATCCTCGGCGGCGGGGTTTACGGGGGCAAGCGGTACATTTCCGAAGAAGCCTTGCGGCAGATGACCTCCACGCAGACGGGCAACCTGCTGAGCAAAGGCCAGGGCGACAGCGGATACGGTTTCGGCTGGTTCACCTCGCGGGCGGTCCACGGCAAGAGCGATCCCGTGATCGTCGGCGGGTGCGGTCACAGCGGGGCCTACGGCACCGACATGTGGATCGATCCGGAAACCCGGCTTATCACGGTCTACCTGATCCAGCACGCCGGTTTCCCCGGCAAGGACGGCCCCAAGATCCTTCCGGCCTTCAAGAAGGCCGCCGCGGACGCCTTTGCTATTGGAGTCATTACTCCGCGCTGAAAGAGCGTAGGGTGGGTCGAGCGGAGCGAGCCCCGCCAGAAATCAGCCAAATCCCAGTTGGTGGGGCTCGCCGACCATGCTTCGCACGGTGCCCGTCGACCCACCCTACAATATCTCCGCACCCAACGCATACAGCGTGATGCTGCAGGGCGCGACCCAAAGCTCCGTCCGGGCATCCCCCGGCGCCGTCTCCTCGATGGCGACCTTGGGGGCCTTGCCAGGCTCATTGTAAGCCATCGGGTCGCCGGCAATCTGCCAGCGTCGGCCGCCGCCGCTGAGCCTGGCGCCGGCGACCTTCAAGGGAAGGACCACCTCGTCCATGGTCGGGTTGACGATCGCCACGGTCAACGTCTTGCGATCGACCGTCCAGGCGGCGGCGACGTCCAACGGCGGAACCGCCGTCGCGGCGACAGGCAGCACGCCGAAATGCCGCCGATAGAGCTTCAAGGCAAGGCCCGTCGTCTCGAAAGCGGCGTCGGTCTTGCTGGTCTTGATGCAGCCGATCACGTTGACGGCCTGGGCGTAGTCGGCCATGAAGACCATATCGCTCTGCCGGGCGTATTCGTTCAGGCCGGCGGCGATTCCCAATGCGTCCTTCAGGAAATACCGCGTGCCCAGCTCGCCGTATTCATCCCGCCCGTACCAGTAGTTCCACTCGTCCATGGCGATTCGGATGTCCTTGCCCTTGAGTGCATCGATCTCCCGGCGGTAGCCGCGATGGGCCTCGACTTTGCGGCGGATGCTGTCGGGGATCTGCCGCACGTGCTTGTCCAGGTCCTTTTTGTCATGGCAATAGAAGTGCTCGCTGATCAGGTCCATGTGGTCGGCGCAGTCCGCGAGCATGGCCTGGCTCCACTTGCCCGCCTCCCCGACGGCTACCAGCTTGATCGAGGGATCGACCTTGCGCATGGCCTCGGCGAATTCGTTGTGCTTCTTGGCATACTGGTCCAGCGGCATGTGGCCGAGCTGCCAGCCCCCGTACATTTCGTTGCCGACGCCCCAGAACTTCACGCGGTAGGGCTCCGGATGGCCGTTGGCGGCGCGGAGCCTGCCCATGGGCGTGTCGGCGGCGCCGTTGGCGTACTCGACTTCCTCGGCGGCCATCCGGGCGTCGCCCAGTCCGCTGTTGACCGCAATGTACGGCTCGGTCTTCAGGCAGCGGCAGAAGACCATGAACTCGTCGAGGCCGAAGTCGTTGGGCTCGATGCCCTTCCACGCGGGGTTCTTGCGGGGCGGCCGGCGGTCGCGGTCTCCGACGCCGTCCTTCCAGTTGTAGCCGCTGACGAAGTTGCCGCCCGGCCAGCGATAGACCGGCGAGTCCAACTCCGCCAGCAAGGCCAGGGTGTCGCGGCGCATGCCGTCGATGTTGTCGGCGGGCATGAGCGAGACGGCGCCGACGCGGTAATGGCTTCGGCCCATGATTTCCAGCCTACCGTCGTCGGTGTCCGAGGCCGCGGTGAACTCCAACTCGTGTTTCGCGAAGTCGGGCGAATCGATTGCGAACTCCAGCGTTTGCCGCTCCTTTGGTTCTTGTCCCCAGACCAGGCTCACCGTCACTGGTGGCGTGCCAAGTTTCGGCGGCGGCGCCAGCCAAATCCGCCCGACGTACTTCTTGCCTTTGCGAAGCGCAAGCCCCGACTGCGCCAGCCCGGCCTCGGCGCCGCAATTCGCCGGCGTAACTTGCGGCGAGTGTTGACCCACGAGCGGCTCCTCCCGATTCATCTCGAATTCTCCCGCGCCGATCGCCTTCCAGGGCGACTCCTTGGCCCCCACGGGATAGAAAAACTTGCGATCTTCGAGCATTTCGGCCCAGATGCCGCCATAGATGCAGCGGCCGAGGTGCTCGATGAACTGGCCGTAGATGTATTCCGAGATCGGCTCGCCGGTCTTGCCGGCGTCGATGGTGATCGGGGCCGCTGGCGCCGCCGGGGACTCGGCCCGGACGATCCGGCCGGCCGGCAGAAGGAGGGCCGCCGCCGCGAGGACTTGCAATCGCCATTCCATGGCGCCTATTTTACCAGGCGGCGGTCAGAACCGGTAGTCCAGGCCGAAGTTCAATCCCTGCGCCCAGAAATCGGTCGTGTGCAGCGCGAAGACCGGCCGCGAGGCATTCGTCCCCGACGGCGGCGGGACCCGGTCTCCGCTGATGTCCAAGTCGATCTGGTCGCCGGGCCGGGCCACGCCGCTCCAGTAGAGGAACGTGTAACCGGCCGTCGCCCGCAACCGCGTCGTCAGCTCGTAGCCCAGCGTGATCCCCAACTCCGGCAGAACGGACAGGCGATCCGAGTTATAGACGTTTATGTTGCTCGGCAGCGTCAGGAGGCCGCCGGCATAGGGCGTCGACGTGCCGCCCGACGTGACTACTGCGGAGCCGTTGATGGCGACCCGGGTGTGCGTGTCGCCCAGCCCCAGCTTCAGCGAGCTCTCCAGCGACCACCGGCCCCATCGCTGATCGATCTTCATTCCCAGCTCGGCGCCGTTGAAGTAGTTTCTCGCATTGAAATCATCGGCCTGGGTGATCTGGGCGCCGGCCGCGGTCAGGGTGGAAGTGGCCAGGATGTTCAGGTCGTCATCCATGCGGAGATACCGGTAGCCGGCCAACAGGTCGATCCGGCAAGCGGGGGCGCGGGCAAGGGCCCAGCGGAGCATGAGGTCGGTGCCCTGCACCGCGTTGCTGGCGGCGGCGTGAAAGGTCCCCGTGGAGCCGGAATTGGCTAGCACGAATGCATCATTGGCCCCGCCGTCATAGAGCCCCGTGGTGGGGTCCCGGTGGTCAACGTTGTAGAAAGGCCGGGCGAGAATGGGACTCCCGAGGCTGCCGCGGTCGAACTGCTGGAGACTCTTGCCGATGCCGAGGTAGCCCCATTCCACGCCGATGTTCTGGTCCTGCCCGAGCCAAAAGCCCAAGTCCCCGCGGCCGCCGTTGCGAAGCCCGCGGTTCAGATCCTCGTCGCCCACCAGGACGGTCGTTGTCGGCAGGCCCAGGACCCCCTGCTGAGGTTTAGGCGTGCCATCGAGGCTCGTGGTCAACAGCGGCGGCGTCTGGGCCCCTTTGGTCCACCACATCAGGTAGTCGGCCTGGAACCAGACTTGGCCGGACGGGCACGACTGCGAACAGTTGCCGAAGGGCGGGCAGTCCTGGCAGTCATAGCCGTTGCCGTCCGGCGGGCCGTAGGCGCCATCAGGCCCCGGCCCGCCGAGGCGCCCGGCCTGCGGCGCGGAGGGGCTCGCATCGCGGTGGCCCGGCCCCGGAGCGGTTTCCGGAGGATACTGGGCGGTTGCGGCGGAGGAATCCTCATCCACGGCGGTCAGACGAGTCGTTCCACCTGGAGGAGGGGACAGAACCCGGACTGCCGGTTTTTTCGGCGACTCGGCAGGCATGCTCTCGATCGGTACTGCCTGCCGCCAAGTCAACCTGTCGGGCGGGCGATACCCTGGGCAGCCCGGCGGCTGTTGCCATGGGGCATCCTGGGCATCAGCCGCGGCGAAACCCAACGCTAGTGGGATCGCAAAGGCCAGCAGACGTGGCATCATCCTGACCAAACGCCCGGCGAAACCAGTTTTCGTGCCGAAGAGCGGCATCGTTGTGTGTAACCTCATGGGATCCCCCAATCTCTGCCGAGGTTGACCGACTCGTGTCCCTATAATCGGCAAAGTCGGGTGCAGTCGTTAAGTCTTTTGCGATCCGAAGATAATGCGCAGATTGCGCAAAGTGCCAATCTTGACATAATCGTCCCAGCCAGTCGCGATAAAGCCCCTGCCGGCGACTATTGGGGCCATTTCCTGGCATTAAACTCCGAACTAGATTATCATGGAATGATAACACCATGCGGGGCCTTCAAAGGGCGGAGGTCATCGCTGGCTTTTCGGTGTCTTCCACCAGTTGGTCTTCCCATCAGTTGTTCCCCTTTTTGCGTTGCTGAAGCACCATGAAAAAGCAATCCCGCTCCCGTCGGTCTCGATTATTCGATAAACGATCCTCGCAGAACCGCCGGCGATCGCGCCGGGCAGTGTTCGAGTTGCTCGAGAGTCGGTGGGTCCTCAGCCCAACTCTTATTACCCCCCCGAACCAGGTGGTGTCGCCCGGGAGCCCCTACCTGATCGCGCTGGAGGCCACAGACCCCACAGAACCCAACGAGACGATCACCTACAGCAACCCCACGAGCGACAACCCGGGGATCACCGTCGCCCTTACCCCGGACACCGGCCAGACCGACAACAGCCTGAGCATCTCGGTCAGTCACGCGTCTTCGGGGGCCGGGGATCCGGCGTTTTCGGGCACGATGACGTTCCAGATGCTCGGCGGCGCCGGCGAGGCCCCGCACACCGTAGCCCGAATCGCGGGACTGGTCGAAGACGGGAGCTACATGGCGGGCAGCCCCAGCCCCAGGTTCTACCAGATCGTCAACAATTCGGCGACGAACACCTACTACATCCAGGGAGGAACGCAGTCGACCGTGAGGGAACCGGCCGAGATCGGCTCGATGGAGTTCACTACGCCCGGCATCCTGGCGATCGCGAACCGCGGCGGCACCGCGACCGACTCGAACGACTTCTTCATCACGACGAAGCCGAGCCCATTGCTCGACAACACCGACACGATTTTCGGCGTGCAGACGGGGGGGGAGCTCGTGCGGCAGGAGATCGCTTCCGTCGCCACCTCGGGGAGCGGTTACACGCCGGCATCGGCGGTCACCATCACCTCGATGTCGGTCTCTACCGACTCGCTCGACGGCGTCCTGTTGTTGAAGGTGAGTTCTTCGGCGACGGGCTCCGCCACAATCCAGGTGACGGCCACCGACAGCCAGGGCAACCAGACCATAGAGTCGTTCGTGGTCACGTCCGGCCAGCCGATCCTGACCACGATCCCCGACATTACGATGCCGGCGAACACGGGCAGCGCGGGCTACAAGGGGTACACGTTCAACGCCTCGGCGACGATCAAGTCCGGTGATTACGTCACCTACAGCGCCGTTCTGGACCCGTTGGGCACGCAGGACGTGTCGGTGACGTCGACGTCGGCCGGGGCGGTGACGGTCATGCCCAACCCGGGCGTCGTCGGCGTGGCGGTCATGGACGTGACCGTGACGGACACCACCAATGGTACGGCGGATACCCAGCAGGTTCCGGTCCTGATCGATCCGTTGGCCCCGACCGGCGTCACCTTCACGGCGCCGGCCGGCCAGCTCAACGGGTACACCAACCTGGACAATTCGTCCCTGGACCAAGCACTCACCTTCCACGTCACCGGCGTCCTCAGCGGGGCCGAGGTCAGCATCCTGGCCAACGGCGCCGTGATCGGCACGGGCACGGGCCAATCGGACGGGACGGCCGACGTGACCACCGACGGCACGACTGCTCTCGCCGAGCAAACCTACACGATCACCGCCGAACAGACGCTCACGGGACAAGCGGTGCCGGTCGAGGGCCACAGCGACGTCGATCTGGCCGGCCCAGCTTCGTCGGCCTCGACCCAGATCACGGTCGATACCACGCCGCCGACGGTCTCGGGGGTGTCCTCCCCGGAGGCCGCCGGTTCCGCCCACACGACGGGCGCCATCATTCCGATTACGGTCAACTTCAGCGAGCCGGTCTACGTGAATACCGTCTCCGGCACGCCGCAATTGGACCTGAACGCGAGTTTCAGCGCGGTGGCGACGTATGCCAGCGGCACGGGCACGTCCACGCTCACCTTCGACTATAGGGTGGCCGACGGGGACAATGCCGCGCCCTTGGACTATTTACTGACGACGGCCTTGGATCTCAACGGCGGCAGCATCCAGGACGCGGCGAGCAATGCCGCCGATCCGACCCTGCCGGACATCGGCACCGACGGTCTGGCCGCCCGGAACGTCGTTATCGACACCACGGCCCCGACCGTCTTGGACGTCTCTTCCTCGGCGACCGCCGACTCCGCCTACAAGGCGGGGGCGGTGATCCCGATTACGATCACCTTCAGCGAGCCGGTCAACGCGAGTACCGTGTCCGGCACGCCGCGGTTGACGCTCAACGCCCGTTCCACCGCCGTGGCCAGCTATGCCGGGGGCACTGGAACTGCCACGCTCACCTTCGACTATACGGTGGGCGCCGGGGACAATGCCTCGCCGTTGGACTACACCTCCACGGCGGACCTCGTGCTCAACGGCGGCAGCATCCAGGACCCGGCCGGCAATGCGACCGACCCGACCCTGCCGGATCCCGGCACGGACGGCCTGGCCGGCCAGAACCTCGTCGTGGACACCACGGCGCCGACCGTCCTGGACGTCTATTCCTCGGCGACCTACGGCTCCTCCTACAAGATCGGCGACGCTATCACGATTACGATCGCGTTCAGCGAGCCGGTCAACGTGAGTACCGTGTCCGGCACGCCGCAGTTGACCTTGAACGCCGGCACCACGGCAGCGCCCGCAGTCGCCGTCTACACCGAAGGCAGCGGGACCGACACGCTCACGTTCACCTACACGGTCGCTGCCGGGCAGAGTGCCGCGGTGCTGGACTATGCCTCCCCGACGGCCTTGGGGCTCAACGGCGGCAGCATCCAGGACTCGGCCGGCAATCCGGCTGTGCGGACCCTGCCGGCCATCGGTACGGACGACCTGGCGGCCCAGGCGATTGTTGTCGACGGCATCACCCCGACCGTCACCGCCGTCACTGCCTCCGCGGTCCCGAACTCCGCGTTCGTGGCGGGCGACTCGATCCCGATCTCGATCACCTTCAGCGAACCGGTTACCCTGACCGGCACGGGCACGCCGCAGTTGACCCTCAACGCCAGCTCCACGGCCGTGGCCGACTACACCGGCGGCAGTGGGACCGACACGCTCACGTTCAACTACACGGTGGCCCCCGGGGACAATGCCTCGCCGTTGAACTATTTCTCGACGACGGCGTTGAGTCTCAACGGCGACAGTCTCCAGAACGCGGTGGGCAATCCCGCCACGCTGACCCTGCCGGCCACCGGCACGGACGGCTTGGCCGCCCAGAAGCTGGTGGTCGACACGATCCCCCCGACCGTCACCGCCGTCACGACGAACCTGGCGACCGTATCGGCCGCCAACGTGGGGTCCGATAAGTTCACGGTCACCGTCGCCCTCAGCGAGCCGATGCAAAGCTCGTCCGTGCCGACGATCACCTTCACGCCCGATCTGACCGGCACCCTGACGCTTGACACGGGCAGTTGGACCGACAGCACCCACTCCCACTACACGGCCGACTACAACGTGGCCAACGCCGGCGTTTCCCCCGAAAGCGTCGGTATCGGCGTGACGGGGGCCAAAGACGCGGCGGGCAATACGCTGACGCCCTATACGGGCACCAACAACTTCACCGTGGACACCCTCGATCCGGCGGTCATGAGCGTCACCCCAAACTTGACCACCTTGACGACCGCTAACGCCGGCGCGGAGGCGTTCACCCTGACCGTGGTTTACAGCGAGGCCATGAGCGCGACGCCCAGCCCTACGATCAGCTTCCCAATCTCGGGGAAAGACCCCACGACCGGCGGCACCCTCACGCTGAACTCCGGAAATTGGACCAACAGCACGACGTACGTGGCCACCTATGACGTGGCCAACAAGGGCCTGACCATGTCGGGCATCGGCGTCGAGGTCTCGGGGGCCATGGACTCCACCTCGACCCACACCCAGATCGTCTCCTCCACGTCCACCGTCTTCAGCATCGACATGCCTGCCACCAGCAAACTGTCCGGCTACGTCTATCTCGGCAGCGGCCCGTGGACGGCCTCCTCGATGGGCATTTCCGGCGTGACCGTCAGGCTTCTCATGGAGAACAGCCAGGGCACCTTCTCGGGGGTCGCGGGAACGTCGCCGGTCCAGACCGACGCCAGCGGGTGGTACACCTTCAAGGCCCTGGCGGCAGGGACCTATCGGATCCAAGTGACGCCCTCGCCCGACTACCGGGATGGCGTTGCCGCGGCGGGGAGTCTCGGGGGAACCGTCTCGACGGACCAGATCCAGGTCCAGGTCGGCTCCGGCGCCAACGGCACCGGGTACAATTTCAGCGCGGCGGGTATTCAGCCGTCGACGATCTCCGGCTGGCTCTGGTTCGCGTCCGCCCCGC
>JBEKCP010000042.1:0-18595 GCA_050014815.1 Thermoguttaceae bacterium
CGGCAAGAAGGACTTGCAGCCGCTCTGGAGCGGCCGCAAGGAACGCTCGCTCCGCGGCGACCTGCACGTCATCGTCGCCAACGACCGGGCCTTGACCTTCAACACCAAGGGTCTTGCCGTCCTCCTGGCCGTCAAGCCCGACGGGCTGGAGATCCTCGGTCAAGAGAAGCTTTGTGGGGCGACTCTCATGCACCCTTCCCTCAGCGACGGGTGCATTTACGTGCGCGATGAAGAGAGCGTATATTGCTATCAGTTGCCGGGCCCGTCGGCCGGGAAATGAACGACGCCCGCCGCGCAGGGCGCGATCCTCATACGGGTTCTGCGCGGGGCCTTGCGGGTCGGTGACGGGCGCGTCCGAATAATGGATCATGGTTTCGTAGCTCCTTTGGGTTTAGCCGCCTGAACTACACCAGCCACTTTGTAGAGATCGCGCACGGCGGCGTTCCAGCGGTTCTGGTTCTGCACCGCCTGATCATTCCATCCCTGACGGGTTTGGATGAAAAGTTCAAAAGTCTGAGCGGCGTCACCGGCCTTGACCTTGATCTCCGCCGGCACATTTGAGTCATGGTCGCGTACCTGTTGAAATGCCTCCGCCACCTGCATCCCCTCTCGTAACCATTCGTAATGCAATCGCGGCTCAGCGCCGTTGGAACCAAATACCGTGATGGTTTGTGCAAGACCGTGGCGCGGATTGGCGCCAGTATTTCCGGAGTTGATCTGACCCGCGTAATCCATACCCACCTGACTCACTCCCTCCAAACCGTCAATTACAGAGATTGTCGGCGCAAAGCGCCAAGAGGATCCGGGATTCCCTAAGCCGAGTGCAAGGCGATGACCGAGTGTCGTATGATTGGTGTGTTTCTTCTCCATTGCTCTACGGATAGTTCCACCCGTCCAAGTACCAGATGACACCATTGGTTCAACGAGTTCCAACCAACCCAACTCCATGCCATTGAAGCCGTAAATAATCTTACCCTCAGCATTCGGCAACGGAAGACTATATGCGTGCGTATGTTGGCGCCAACGCCATTGTGGCGCAACTTCCTTGAGAAAGGTGACCACTTCCTCCTGTGGAAGTTGGTCTAAGGGCATCCCCAAAAGCACCTCCGTATTCTGCCAACCACGCTTGCTCAGTCGCGCGCGAATACCGTCAAAAACCGGTTGCCAAAACGCCTTTGCCGACGGTGTGCCATAGTACGGTGCCATCATGTTCTCCATAGTGCCGTCGGTTTTGATGCGCGTGACCTTCACCGAGTTCGAGGCCGAATAGTGAGCTGGCCCATGTGCCATCTGGGTGACGCCTGCGTTCACAGACCAATTATCTGTAACATGATTTTGGTCCCACACGTAAAGAGTGATGATCTTCGGTTGTCCGCAGATTCGCTGCCAAAGGTCAAGATAACGGTCCATATAGGTGTAATCCGGTGTCCCGTCGGCACCCCGTCTTACCATACTATAACGTTCTTGCATGTATCCCCCGCAAATCAGGTAGACGATACACGTTTCGCCCCCAAGATCGCGGAGAAGGTTCAATGTCGGTTCCATATACTTCAGATGGGCGTCCGACCAGGGTTCGACCTTATACGCTTTCGCGACGGACTCGGGCGAATGGATCATCCCATTGAGCATACGCCAATCCTTCGGCGCGGGTAGGATCCAGGGCATGATCTCCAACTGGATTGGCAGACTGCCGTCGAAACCCTCGCATTTGACTTGCAAGTGACCGGTGTACACGCCAGTGGCGGCATTCCTTGGGGCGCGTATGGTCAACAGGATGTACTGTTGTTTACAAAGTCTTGTTGTGCCATCGTTGCGTTCTTCGACAACAGGTGTTGGCGTGAACGTCTTGTCGGCTTTGAGCCAGCGCATCTGCACGGCATCGGCAGGAAGAATCACCCCGCCTGGACCAGCCAGGCGCGGCGGGGTGACAGTGACGCCCGCAACCTTAACCCCACGAACAACGGAAAGCGCCGACGCATATCCATCGCGTGGCACGACAAGTCGCAACCCCGCTTCGGCAGAAAGTGGCCAAAAGGAGTTATCGATGTCGACCGGTAATAACTCGATGGAACTGGCCGTCAACGGTTTCTCGCTTACAGTCGCCTTTCCCAACACGTTGGCCTGAAGTTCGCCGGCAACCCGATAGAGATCGCGCACAGCGGTGTTCCAGCGTCCTTGAGTTTTCACGATTTTACTCGCCAACATATAACGACCACCGATGATCGCATCGAATGCCTGGGCCGTGTCAAGCGCATTCAACCTGACCTCCACCGGCAGACGCCGACCGGGGGCGCCCACCTGACTGAAAGCCTCCGCCGCCTGCATACCTTCACGAAGCATCTCGTACGAAAGACAAGGTTCTGCGCCATCAGGACCAGGTGCAGTCATGTTCCTGGCAACGTAAGTGCGAGGGTTCAATCTTTCATGTTTAAAGCCTTGACGGATCAGGTCAAACGCCCTGCCAGTCTTCTCCTCCTTCAATGTCCAGAAATCCAGACCGACTTGACTCATCCCCTGCGCGCCGTCTCTGATGGTCCATTCCGGTCCACTGCGCCAATCCTCCCCGTTGTACCCGACCGTGAATGAATATGCACGTTTCATGCGGGCACCCTTAATGAGCGTTGGCGTGCTGAAAAAAGGATGAGAAGACTGGAGAGGCCTGGCGCCCTCTAACCAACCAACCTCCATGCCGTTGCTTAAAATGAGTTTCCCATCAGCGGCAGGTTCAGGGATGCTGACGCCGACGACGAAGACGCGCCAACGCCAACCCGGTGCAACCTCTTTGAGAAATGCGACTACATCTTGAGAAGGAAGATTATCCCAAGATATGCCCATAAGCACTTCGGTGTCCTTCCAACCGCGCTTGGTCAGTCGTTCGCGGATGCCGTCACAAACCGGTTGCCAGAACGCCTTTGCCTCGGGAGTTCCGTAGTACGGCGCCCGGATGTTTTCCAGGGTGCCGTCCGCCTTGATACGAGTGACCTGCACCGAGTTTGTCGCCGACCTGACGTTGACATCACCTGCATCTTGGTCCCACAGATACAACGTGAGTTTGCTGGGTTGCCCGCAGACTCGTTGCCAGAGGTCGAGATACCGGTCCATGCAGGTGAAGTCCGGCGATCCGTCCGCGCGTCTCCGGACCATGCTGTAACGCTCATTGATCATGCCTTCAGCAATCAAATAGACCTGACAGGATTCACTGCCAAGATCATTCAGCAAGCGCAGCGACGGTTCCATCAACTTCAAATGCGCGTCAGACCAGGGTTCAACCTTGTACTGGAGCGCGATGGTATCCGGTGAATGGATCAATCCCGTCAACATGTGTCGATCCTTTGGCGCCGGAACCACCCAGGGCATGACTTCCACCGTGACCGGCAGATCGCCGGAAAAACCCGTACAGGTCACCGCCAGTCGGCCCGTGTAGGTTCCAATCGCGGTATTCTTGGATGGATGCACCGTCACGACGATGACCTGTTGTTGTCCAAGAACCTTGTTCTCCTTGGTGAACGCTCCAGGCGATGGCGATGCGGTGAACCGGTCGCCGTTGAGCCAGCGAATCTGCATAGCCTCGGGCGGCAACACGACACCGCCGGGACCGGTCAGACGCGGTGGTGCGACAACGACGCCGGCAATTATTGGCCCGCGTACCACGGCCAATGCCGAGGCGTACCCATCACGCGGCGCAATGAGTTGCAATCCAACGTCGGACGATAACGCCCGTGATGTATCCCTGTCGGCAGACAACAATTCAGGATTCGCCGGAACCGGACCGGCATCCTGCGCAAACGCCAAGCCGTTCAGCGCCAGCGTTGTCAAACAGACGAGCCCCAATCGCGTCATGATATGGCTTCTGATACTCCCATGTCTTTCCGCGGTGATTGCATGAGTTTCTCTTGGCACAACCATTGCTTTCCTATTCCAGCAACCGTTCACAGGCGAGGGGACAGGCTCAGTTTGCGGCCCATTCATGGGCCGATAAAAGTGCCCGTCCCCTTCGGCCCCTTCCCTTCGGCCCGAGGAGGACGGTCCCATTTTCGCTTGCTGCTCGCGACAATCGGGACAGTCCCCGTGAACGGTTACTGATCTTGGCCGAGCCATTACGGCGCGGCTTTCCTCAAGTCGTAGCAGTAGATTCCGTCGGCGCCGCGGATGTACATCCGTCCGTCCACGATCGGCATCGTCGTACACTTGTAGGCGTAGGAGGTCGTGTTCGGGATCTTCGGACTCCAACGATTACCCATCATCCTGAACGTCTCCGGCGTCGTTCCCAGCATCGAGAAGCTGATCACTCCATGAACGCCGTCGGGCTTGACAAACAGGCGGTCCTCCGCGACCTGTGTATGGCCGTGATTTGTTTGCCCGGCCACGTCCGCCGCGACCGCTGCCACCTTCCCAGTGGCCCCATCCAGCAGCCAGGCTTTTCTGGTATCCGCAAGTGCATAGGAAGCCACGGCCACGTACTTCCCCAGCGGCATGAGACTCCCACCCCATCTCCCCTCCAATGGCCCGGGGGCGGGCACTTCCCAGACCTTTTCGGCCTTGTACAGCGTCAACCGGTAGAGCGCAATCGACACGCTTTGCCACTTTTTCTGGGTATCAACGTCCGTGTCCTTCCCGACCAGCGCCGCGAGAGCATCTCCATCGATCCAAAAGTTGTAACCAATCCATTTGGCGCCGGAGTCGCCGCCCAATTTCCACAATTCCTTGCCGGTCTTTGGTTCCAGGCAGCGATACTCCCCCTGGGCGTCCTTTACAAAGGCGTACTCCCTGCCATCGTGGACCCAGCGTTGCGGATCAGTCTTGGTGTCGCAGGTTCCCTTCCACAGCACCGTGCCCGTGTCGGGATCGCAGGCGTAGAGCGTCCCCGCATGGTTACCAGTCATCACCACGCCGCCGATGAACATCGGACAGTTGCAGTTGCCCCGGCCGACGGGAACCGTGCCAGCGATCTTCTGTTTCCACAGCAGTTTGCCCGTCTTGGCATCCATGGCCCGCAAGTAACCAGACAGGTGGAGTCCAAAGAGTTTGCCATTGCCGTAGCACGGCGTCAGCCCCATCGGCCCCTGCTTATGGTCCGGGCCACCCGAGACACGGCCCTTGCCGCCCGCATAGTAACCGCCCGTCTCTTCCGGGAACTCCGCGGTCCACAGCGTCTGCCCCGTGGCCGCGTCCATGCAGACGTACCAGTCGTGGCAGGTCTTGGAAAAGTGCAGCTTCAAGGCCGGCGGCAGCTCCTTCAGGCCACTTTGCGCCATGAACCCCGCGTACTCCTTAAGCCCTTCGGCTTCATACTCCTTGCCGTCAGGAAACCATTGGGTGGCAAAAATCCGGCCGTCGGCCACGATCGGCGCCGACCCGCCGCTCGCGGTGGGCATGTGGAACAGGGCCCTATTGTAGGGATGCCCGAAACTGCCTTGGGGCCTTCCCAACCATGGCTGGCCTCGCCACACCAGCCGCGCCTGATCCAGATCGTCAACCAGTTTCTGGCCCGACGGCGCGGCATGCATGTTATGGTTCGGTCCCGACCAGCAGGGCCAGTCCTTGCCGGCCGCAATCGCGTTGGACTTGGCCAGTTCGCTGCCCGGCGTGACCGTGCCGGCGAACTTGCCGGAACTGCTTTTCTCTTCGCCGGTCTTGGGTGTCAGGAACTTGACCGTGTAGGCGCCGGTCGCCTTGCCGCCGTCCACGTTGCCTTCCATGGTCCATGTGCCGATGATTGTCCTGCTGTCGTAGGTCGTGAATTGCCCCTTCAAGACTTTGCCATCCAGGGTCAGGGAGCCTTCCCGGATGAGGACATGAAAGCCCCTATTGGGATCCTCTCCCCCGTAGTGCAAGGGCGTGTTCTCGAGCTGGACCACGCCCTTGCATAAGCCGCCGGCCAACACCAGTGAGGCTTTCTGGAAGGCGTCGTCAGACGGTGGGGCCACCTTCAGACTGAAAGCATAGTACTCCTCTGCCGCTGCCGCCATCGGGGCCAGCGCGGTCATGGCCACGATGCCCATCACACTTGCTACGATCCACTTCATTACTGTGCTCCTCTGCTTGGTGCTACCGATTGCCGCCGGCGGGCCTCGGAAACATTCCGAGAAATCATGCCCCGAAGGGCAATATAACCGCCTAATGGCGTTGGTCGTGCGGGCCTGGGCACACAAAGAGTTTTCGACGGCGTCCGCCTTACTTCGCGGAGCCCCCCAGCACGATCCTCTTGCCGTCGAAGGCGACCGTCTGGCCGCCGACCGTCACCTTGTCGCCCGCGGCCTTCGGTTGCGGCGGCTCGCCGCTGCCGAAGAACCGGAAACTGAACTTCCTGCCGCCGGCTTCCACGGCGCCCTCGGCCGGCGCGCCCGGGCCGGTCATCACCAGCATCGCGTCGGCGCCGCTGGCCTTCGAGAAATCGACGGCCAGAGACGACCCGTCGCCGGCAACCAGGATCGTCGTGCCATCCTTGGCGGGCTGGTACTCGCCGGCGAAGCCGCCGTTGATCGCGCCCCACTTGATCTGCTTGCCGCCGCAGGCGACGGTCAGGGCGCTCTCGGCCTTGCAGCCGAAGTTGCCGCGCACGCCCTTGGTCTGAATCGAAACGATGACGTCGCCGGCATCCTGCCAGCGGTTGCGCCAGGCGTAGAAGCCCATCTTGCTGTCGCGGTAGGCGTGCGGCAGCGCCCCGCCGGGGTTTCGCTCCGTCATGCCCCGCGGCCAGTTGACAAATGCCAGGATCGCGTGGTGCGGGTAGCAACTCGCCGCATCGCAGGCAAAGCCCATCTTCTCGTCCCATTGCTTCAGGCCCGAGTGATTGTAGAACCACAGGATGGCCGCCTTCTGTTCGTCGGTGGCCACGCCGAAGCCGATGCTGCAGTAGCCCCCGCCGCTGATGCCGTTGCGGGCCCAGATGTTGTGCGGATACGCGCCGCGCTCCGGGAAGCTTGCCCGGAAATTGGCCGGGTTGCCGCCCAAAGCGGTGAGGAAGAACCATTTCATGGTCATCCACTGCGCGTTGGGACGCGGGGTGTAGTAATCTTTGCCGTAGGCGGTCCGCCATGCCTGGAGCGCGGGCAGGAAGGTGATGTGCGAGGCCATCGAGCCGGTGCCGTCGCCCTCGACGAAGAACCCGCCGTCGCCGAAGCCCTGGGTCATGTTGATGAGCATCGACTTGTGGCTCTGCTTCAAGAGCGGCTCGATCTTGCCCATGTCGATGCCGGGGTCGTTCATCACGGCCAACAGGGCCAGTGCCGCGCCGCCCACCTGCATGCCCCAATGGTTCGAGCCGGGGTGTTGGCGCTCGCCGCGGACCAACTCCGCGAGGCTCCGCCACTGGCCGGCGTTGTAGTTCTGGATGGCGTCGGCGACCTTTTGCCGATACTCGGCGTCCCAGCCGTCATACAAGAGGTCGTAGCCCAGCGCGCCCCAACCGAGCGCGGGCCCGGCGCGGAGCGCCCCGTCGGGGACCTTGAAGGAATACCGCGAGTCGTTGGCGTCCTTCGCGCCGGCGAAGGACTGGTCCATGCACTCCTTGCCCAACTCGGCGTACTTCTTGTCCCCGGTCACGGTGTAGAGGAACCCCCAACCGGCCACGTGGGAGATGGTCCACATTTTCGGCGGGGTGGGCGACTCGCCGTCGCTGCCGTTGAGTTGCGCGCGGAGCCGTTTGATCAGGGCCTGGCCCTCCGGCGTCTTGGCGACCTCGCGGAGCCGGGGGATGTCGGCCTTGCGGAACAACAGCCGCGGATGCTCGCCGGGCTGGACCGGAACGAACCCCCGGACATCGACCGGCCACGGCCCCGTGCCGCGGTCGTCGACTTCCTTGGGCTGTCCGGCCCACGGCGATCCCGCCATCGCCAGCACCAACAGCCCGCTCTTCACCGACATTTGCAGCACATTTCTCACTCGCAACATCGTTCTTCCCTTTCATCTACTATTGAACGTGAAGGTTGTCACCTGCCACCATTATAGTTCCCGGACGGTCGCACCGGTAGAAAACCCGCAAGAATTTGGGCCGTTGCCGCCGTCATCGCCTCGGCGTAGTGCTCCCGGTCGAATATCTCGAAACACATGATTTTCTTCGAAGTCTCCGTCTTGCCGTACCGGATGGCCGCGTCGTCCAGCGCGGTCACGTCCCGTTGGACAAAGCCGAAGACCGGCTGCACGCCGGGGCGGCTGCCCGTCGGCCCCACCGCCCAACTCTGGCCGTCGCGGAACACATCGCGTCCGACCAGGGCCAAGAACACGGCGGTACACCACAGCTCGCGCGGGCCGGATAGGACTTTGGCCCGGCTCGCTTCATCGAGCGGTTTGGACACGAACTGGATCGGGTCGCCGAGGTTCAGGGGGTTCTTCTTGTCGCAAAGCAGGGCGTAACCGAAGAAGGAGAGCAGTTCCGGGCCACAGCGCGCCAGCAGGTCCGCTTGGCGAGGAACCCAGTAGGAGGCGTGGCCGTTGTTCTTGTCGCGCCCGCCGTCGAAACAGGGCACCCAATAAACGGGCAGCCCCGAACGCTGAAGGCAGACATAGCCGTTGCGCTCCATCCACACGTTCCATTCGCGCGGGTGCTTCTTGTATTGCTGCTGGTTCTCGTCCGCTTCGCCGGCGAAGATCATCAGCTTGCCGACCTTGGCGCGGAACAACTCCGGCTCGCGGTTGAAGGCTGCCGCCACGTCGCGGCAGCTTCCCACGATCGTGATCGAGACCGGCTCTTTCGACTCCCGCAACACCTGGTGGATCAGCGCGACGGCCTTCTGAAATTCCGGCTTGTCTTCCGCGACCTTGTCGCCGGGATTGGCCAGGTTCTTGGAAAGGCCGATGGCACAGGGCACCGAACGCCCGGTCAAGGCATTGAGTTGCGAGACCGGGATACTGCCGGGATGGGTCTGCTGCCGGGGGCCGTAATCGAGCACCACCGCCTTGAGGTCCACTTCGGGAATCGAGTACATCGTGGCCAGGTCGAAATGGTCGTCCGGGTCCGCCGGCGGATGGTAGAGATCGGTGCAGTGGATGACGGGCACCTTGCGGTCGCCCGGCCGCGGCGTCATCGCCTGATCCTCGCCGTGCGTCGTCCCGGGACCGATCGCCAACAGGACGAACAACGTGCAAACCGGCATCACGGATCGCATGGTCAACTCCTTGGGGCAAGTGGGTGTGGTCAGAACTGGTGCGGGGGCGCCGCGTCGAGGACCGCCGGTTGCCCGTCCTTCAGGACGACGGCCTGGCCGATTGCGGCGCGCAGGGACCTCCCGTTGGCGCGCACGTCGAACTGCCCGCCTTCGACCAGCACGTCGAACGTCGCGCCGCGGAGCTTCACGCCTCGCAGCGCCATGCGCGGCGCGAACTTGGGCGGATGCGGGCTGATGACGACACGGCCGTCGAACTGCGCCTCGATCCCGAACATGCCGAAGATCACGCACTGGGCGATGGCCACGCCATCGACCATGCACTGCAGCGGCGTGTCCTTGCGGTACTCGATCTTGTCCGCCACGATGGAGTCGCCCCAGTACGGCAACTTCTCGCCCCACCAGAGCGTGCGGCGGACGAGGTCTTCCGCCACGTCCGCCCGGCCCGATTTGTACAGCCGCTCGGCGATCTGCGGGGGAAAACTGGTGCAACTGCCCGGACCGCCGTTGTCGATGTCCTTGATGTCGTAGGCGATGTCGTTCTTCGCCAGGCTGTGCAGTCCGTAGTCCGAGAGGAATTCCGTTTCGTTGAGGTGGCCGATGAGGCCCGCTTCCATCTCGGCGTCGAGCACGCCGCTGCCGAAGAGCTTGAACATCTGGGTGGTCCAGCGGGTGTCCCGGCCCTTGGGCCCGATGAAGTCGAACCACTTCTTCTCGGCGTTCCACATTTCCTTCTTGAAGAGCGCCTTGAGATCGGCGGCCCGTTGCCGGAGTTCCGGGGCCGGTTTGCCGGCGACGTCCGCCAGCCGCGCGGCCATGAGGTAGTTGGCGTAGCGGCGGCCGTTCAGGTCGGGCATCTGGTGGTTGTACGGATAACCGCGGCGCAGCTCGAGGTGGTCGTTCGCGGGCCCGTAGTCGACGATCGCCACGGGCTTGGAAAGGTCGTCGCGGCACAACGCATGGACGACGGCGTGTTCGAGCACCGTCTTGCCGCCCACGTCCTCTTTCAGCAGCGCCGTGTCGCCCGTGTTCTTCACATAATAGTAGATCAGCCCGATGATCTTCTCTTGGCCGACCGGATACCATGGTCCCAGGGCCTTGCCCGTCATGGGATCGATGGCCAGGTGGGCCATCATGTCGTTGCGGAGGTATTGGACGATGTGCTCGCGGTCGGCTTTCGGCTCGTACAGCGGCATGATTTCCCACGTCTCGCCGTAATTCCACAGGTAGGAACAGACGCAACCGCCCTTGGTGCAGCCGGTGCCGTAGAAGGGATGCAGCACAAACTCCGGAACGTCCCAGCGGTTCATGAGGAAATGGACCAGGGAGCGGGTGTACCACCGCGCCAATGCGGGATTTGCGGATTCCAGGCGGGGCAGTCTCTCGAACATCTCGCGGACCCGGCGGCGGTGGTCGTCGTCGGCCTGGCGGATGGCGGCGGCAGGATCGGCGGCCAGCGTCCTGCAATCGGCGGCCGCTTCGTCCTCCTTGCCGATCGCGAACGTCAGGTATTGCGTGGCCCGCTGGCCCGGCTCGATCTTCAAGACGCCGCCGCCGGACGATGCCGCGGCGTCCCAGGCCATCTCGGGCACGGCCCGGACCGCGATCGCCAGGGTTGCCTGGCGGAGCAGCAGCGCGCCGTCGGCGACTTCGGGCGTCGTGCGCGATCGGCTTCGCGGCGCCCAGAATCCCCATCCGCCGTCGCTGCGGTCGAGTGTGCCGCGAACGGTGCATCGCAGCGGGACCTCGCGGGCCTGCGGCGTCGTATTCTCCACCGTGACGGCCAGAATCGCGGCGCGCTTGCCGGAGGCCAGGACCGTCGCCGTCGAGACGCGCATTCCCTCGACCTCCGCGCTGCGCTCGACCTTGAACGGCCACCACGCATAGCGCTTGGCGGGCACGTCCTGGCCCAGCACGGTCACGTTCAGATTGAAATCGCTGCTCACGCAGGGCGGCGCCCACAGCCCGGCAACCCGCGCAAGGCTCTTGAACGGGATGCCGGGCGCCAGCAGTCCGTTGACGATGCCGCAATGGACCTCCTCCTGGATGCTGGCTTCGCCGGGAAAAGAAAAGACGTTCACGGGGTCGTCGCCCTCGGAGGCGGGCGCCGGTTGCGCCGACGGTTGTCCGTCGGCGCCGGCCGCGAGGCCGATGGCGCAGGGCGCCGCGCCCCACAGGCGCGGCGCACAGAGTGTCGCCGCGCACACACCGGCGAGGAGCATCGTCATGCTTCGAGACCGAAGCCGCTGCGGCAGCTTCCGAAGCATCCGGCCTGACATGGCTTGATGAGCAGGCATCGTCATTTCATCCCCCTCCCGTTGGTAAGCGGCCAGTCGTCGGTGCGAAACGGCGCCGCGGGAAGCCCGGCCAAGAGATGCCGAACCCCGCTTCATTGAACGTCGGACTTATTCTTCGTCCTCGTCTTCATCCTCGTCCTCATCATCCTCGACCTCCTCGTTCTCTGCGTCGTCCAGTTCTTCGACCTCGGTGCCCCACCATTGGCCGGTCAAGTCGTAGAGCACGTTGCGCAGGGCGTTGTAGGAAGTTGCACCTATCACCACCGAATTCCTGCTACGAGTCTCTTCAGCGTCCTCCAGCACGGTACGGACAGCGGCAACCAAGCGAGCCGGAATTTGCGGCTTTACGGGCTTGGCCTGGGGTTCGGTTTTCTCCACCGGGGCTTTCTTCGCCATCTTTCGATCTCCTGTCAAAAAGAGGAAATGGGGTTATCGTCCCGCAACCAACCTGGAAAATCTCAAGCTAATTCAGGAAACGCTGCAACCAAAGCCGGTCTCAAAGCACTGTAATGTTCGTGCAACAGACGCAGCCAGTGGATAATCTGGCAGCCGCGCACATACTTCTCCTTTTCGTTCCACCTGCTCTGAATCCCGAGGAGCTGGACTCCCTCTGCATTCCAGAGTTCGACTTTGGTCGTGGAGCCCTGCCACAGCCCGCCGCCACCCGCCCCACGGGGTTCCGGCAGATTGTCGTCTCCCTCGTTTTCCTCGTACTGCCATGTTTCCTCCTCCGGGTCGTACGGCAAGAAGATATCCACCGCTTGGTCGGATGCCGGATCAGCCGAGGATACACCAGGCCAGTTCTCGGGCTTTATGGGAGCATTGCTGTAACACACGGGGCGGAACGTCAGGTGAAGCTGAGATGGGTCCGTCTGCTCAGTTCGTATCCGTTCGGAGGAATAGCCGAACAGGAGACATCGGCATTCCGGATGACCTGGCCCCCGCAAGCTGATTCGGTCCAAGCCGATGGCCTCCTTGCCCAAAACAGGCAATGCCCCTGCGGGATCAAGTTCCAAGAACCCAACGTCAGGCCATTCCGATTCAATCTTGCCGGAACGCAGGATTGGAAGTGCTCCCGCATCAATCGTCTTGGTTTTGGGAACAACAAATGACAATCGGCCTTCCGGCTGGGCAGGCACGGCGTCAGCAGCGGTAGCCACAAACAAGTGCCCGCCAATACTGACGAGGATTCCGCTAGTCATCCTCTCCACCGGCTTGTTCAAGTCCACGAACGCAACCGTGTGCCTGCTCAGGTTTTGGGCTACAGCCCAGGAGTCGTTCGCATTCACAACGATTCTGTCGAAGACTTCCACCTTCATGGTCAGCCTGGAGCGTCCTGCTTGTGCCTTTTCTTTCATGATTTCCCTTCCACTTCCCCGCACACGCTTTTGTCTACGTCGGACACCCCTTCGCCGCCGTTTCCCGGTTCCGGTGCAGCGTTCGCCAAGAATACCAACTTGGCAACCGTTCACGGGGACTGTCCCAGTTTTCGCGCGAAAACGGGACTGTCCCCCTCCGGCCGTAAGGGGACAGGCACATTTTTCGGCCCGTTCGGGGCCGAAAAACGAGCCAGTCCCTGGCCTATGAACGGTTACATGCTTGGTAATGTAACAGGGTTTTGGGGTGCAGACAAGTACCTTTTATGGGTAAACCCGGCAGACCTGGTCCGGCGTTGGACGACCAGCCTCTGTGGAAGGCATGCCGCCCCCGCGAGCCCCCTCGCGGAAAAATCGTTTGATGCTTGTTGCAAGGCTTGCCGGAGACTATGATAGGTTCTGCCCGAAAAGACCCCCAAAGGCATCCTCCCCGCCTGCCCGATCCATCCCGAAAAGTTTTCAGTGAACCATCATCAAAAGGAGTGGAAAATGAAGAATCAGGTCAAAGTCCCTCGCTGGTTGCGCGAAACACCCGCGCACCTTGTTGGAATCATCCCCCTGCTGCTGGCGTCGCTGGCGCTCGCTGCCGCGGAAACCGGCCCACCGCCGACCGCGGCGGACCGCAAGGCCGCCATCCGCACCCCGCCGCCTCCGCCGACGCCCCGCATCAACGGACCCCGCATCTTCGGCGCGCGGCCGGGCCACCCGTTCATCTACCACATCCCCGCCACGGGCGAGAAACCGATAAGCTACGCCGCTCAAGGCCTGCCCAAGGGGCTTTCGCTCGATGAAAAGAGCGGCATTATCACGGGCCGGACCGCCGAGAAGGGCAACTGCAAGGCGACGTTCACGGCCACGAACGCCAAAGGCCGGGACACCGCGGCCTTCGAGATCGTCATCGGCGACGCCATCTGCCTGACGCCGCCGATGGGCTGGAACAGTTGGAATTATTTCGGCGGCCGCGTGGATCAGAAAAAGGTGAACGCTGCGGCCGAAGCGATGGTCGCCGCGGGGCTGATCGACCACGGCTGGACCTACGTCAATATCGACGATTGCTGGGAAGGTACGCGCGACGAGAAGGGCTTTATCCGGCCAAACGTCAAGTTCCCGGACATGAAGGGTCTGTCGGACGCCATCCACGGCATGGGACTCAAATTCGGCATCTACTCCTCGCCCGGTCCCAAAACCTGCGCGGGTTTCGAGGCGAGTTTCGAGCACGAGGACCAGGACGCCCAGACCTACGCCCAGTGGGGCGTGGATTACGTCAAGTACGACTGGTGTTCCTACGGCGGCGTCGCCGGACTGAGGACCATGCAGAAGTACATCGAACTCCTTCCCGACCAGGCCGGGGAGCTCAAAAAACTCGGCAACGAGAAGTCGGACATCGAAAAACTTGGGAAGAGGAAGACTCCCGAACAGCAAGCGAAATTGAAGGAACTCAACCAGAAGCTCAACGTCATTCTCGCCAAACTCGATCCCGACAAGAAGAAACAGATAGACGCCGATGTCCCCAAAGCGCCTTACCGCCTCTTCGGCGAATCGCTCAAGAAAGTGGACCGTGACATCGTTTACAGTCTCTGCCAGTATGGGGGGGCCAATGTCTGGGCATGGGGACCCGAAGTCGGCGGGAACTGCTGGCGCACTACGGGCGACATCGGTGCGTCGTGGGGCAGCGTCTCGGGCATCGGCTTCAGGCAGAATGATCTGGCCAAGTGGGCCGGTCCCGGCCACTGGAACGACCCGGACATGCTGGAGGTCGGCAACGGCAACCTCACCCCCGACGAAAACTACACCCACATGACCCTCTGGTGCATGCTCGCCGCGCCGCTGCTGATAGGTTGCGACATGACCAAGATGGATGAATTCGTCCTCAGCCTGCACTCGAACGACGAAGTGTTGTCCGTGGATCAGGATGCGCTTGGCAAGCAGGGGTATCGCGTCAAGCAAGACGGGGCCACCGAAGCGTGGATGAAGCCGCTGGCGGATGGGACCCTGGCCGTGGCGCTGTTCAATCGCGGCGACAAAGAAGCCGACGTGAGCGTCGCCTGGACCGAGTTGAAACTCGAAGGTGAACAGGCCGTTCGTGATTTGTGGCGGCAGAAGGACCTCGATCGCAAGGCGAAAGAACTTTCGGCGAAAGTCGCCCGGCACGGCGCGGAGTTGTTCCGTGTCGGCACGCCGAAGAACGTGCGGAACGCTCAATAGCCCCGTGGTGTTTCAGCGGTTGCCGGAGGCGTCTGCCCGAGCGACCCGGCCCGGAAAATCCTTCTGTTGGGGATCAAAACCATGAAATCTCAGAAGCTTCTGGTCCTTGGGCTCGCCGCAATCTTCTCTTGCCAGTTGCCCGCCCCGGCTCGTGCAATGACTGTGGAAGAGGCGGCGAAGCTCTGCCGGAACAGTGGGCGGCCGCTGCTGATCGTGGCGGGTCGCCACACGTGTGGCAACACCACGGCGGTGCTGGGGCATCTCCAGGAGCCCTCGCTCGCGACTGCCTTGTCGCCGTATGTGAACGTCTTCGTCGATGTCGACGGACCCGAAGGCCGAGTTTGCCAGGAGAAGTTCGGATCGCCCGGCAATATGCTCCCCTTTGTCTATGTGGTCCGGTCCGACGGGCAGAAACTCTACAGCCACAGCGGTTTCTTGAAAAGCGACGAACTCCGCAACGCGTTGCTTTCCGAGGCGGCGAAGGCGGGCAGAGGGCTGTCGGACAAGGAGATGGCCCTGGTGAAAAAGGCCCTGGAGGAAGCCAAGCGGGCACAGAAGAAGGGCGACCTCGGCGAAGCCGTCAAGTCGCTGCTGCCCTTGAAGAAGCTTGGTCCGTTGGGCAGCATCAACTGTTTCACCGGCCCCGGCGCGGAGGCCAATCAACTCGTCACCCAGTTGACCGAGGAGGGCAAGACGATATTGAAGGAGGTCGATGAGAAGTTCTCGGGCGGCGAACCCGCTTTGGACGCGGCGATGACTTATATCAAAGCGAAACGCACGTTCGCGCTGCTGCCGACGCTCAAGACGGAACTGGCTGCCGCGGCGCGCAAGTACGAGCATCGCCGGGGCTTCACCGACGTGCTCGCCCAGGCCGAGGCACTCGATCGCGCTCAGGCTGCCGCCGCCTCCCCCCACACCGCGAAGAGGGCCGCCGAAGGTTTCGAGAAGATCGTTTCAACCTATCCCGATACGGAAGCGGCCAGGCGAGCGGCTGAGCAGCTCAAGAACCTCGCCCATGACGATGACGGCGCGCCGCCCGCGGACGATCCAAGGCCCGCTTATCGAACCTGGACGGATACTACGGGCCAATTCACCATCAAGGCGCGCTACGCCGGCGTCAACGACGATAAGGTGTCGCTCGAAGCCGAGGACGGGCGAAAGGTCCAGGTGCCGTTGGAGAAGCTGAGCGACGCGGACCGCAAGTTCCTCAAGTCGCTTCGGGAAAAGTAGGTCCCGCTTGCCGAGCGGGACTTTCGCAGTAGGTCCCGCTTGCCGAGCGGGACTCCACGACGAAAGTCCCGCTCGGCAAGCGGGACCTACACGCTCCGCGTCACGGCGACTTCACCTTCGCCGGGTCGTTCTTCCAGCCGTACTGCTTCTCGAACTCAGGCCCCGAGAGGGTCAGGTACTCGCCCTCGTCGGTCAGAGCGACGTAGAGCAACTGGTCTTCGATGCCGGGCGAGCCGCGGTAGTGGCCCTCCGGCGAAATGAGCGCGAAGCGGTTGCCCTCGATCGGCAGGAGCGTCACCACGGGCCGGGCCGTCTCGACGTCCCACTGGCGGACGAGGTTCATGCCGCCGACCCACAGCCGCCGGTCGTCGCCCGTGAAGGCCGGACTCGTATCACTGCGCACCTGCGTATCGAGCAGCGACACGGTCTTGCCCGTAGCGACCTCCGCCAGGAGGACGTTCCCCTTATCCGTCCCGACCGCCACGAGCCCGCGGCTGGGGGCGAAGTCGATGCCTGCGATCCACCCGACTCCTGCGAGTTTATGGCTTGGCTTGCCCGTGGGGCCATCGGAAACCAGCCAACCCTTGTCGCCCCCCCCCACCATCCACCGGATCGACTTGCCGTCGGCGGCCCAGGCGACGCCGCGAATTTTGTCGGCGGCTATTTCGCGGAGCAAATCGCCCGAGGCGCCATCGAATAGCCGGACGGTATCGGCCATCTGCAGCAGCCGCGAGCCGTCCGGCGAAAACTGCCACGCACTGCGTGCATCGCCGGCCAGCGGCTTGGCAAACTCGCGGACGGTTCCGTGGACCGGATCGCCGATTCCGACAATGCGGTAGTCCTTCTTCACGAGCAATTGATTGTCCGGCGACCAGCGGCCGGGGATGTCATACTGGCCCCCCTTGCCCCCGCCCTTCTCGATGATCTTGCCCGTTGCCGCATCCCACACCGTCCCGAATTCCCGGACGTATTGCCCGTCCGGAGAAATGTCCAGGTCGAATGTCCCCACCTGGAATCGATTGGGTAACTTTGCACTCGCGAACGACACCAGCGTCTCCTTCTGGCCGGTGCGGAAGACGTGTACGTATTGCGACGAGTCGCGCCAGGCCAGCGCGCTTCCCTTCCGGGCAAACCGGAGCGGGCATGCAAGGCCCCCGTGGCCGCCCAAGCTTCCGGCCATCTGCATCGTGCCGAGGTCCCAGAGCACAAGGCGATGATCCTGGTAGAGCGCGGCCAGTTGTCTGCCATCCGTCGAGAAGTCCAAGGCGACGACCTGCGCATCGCGGTTGTCGGCCCGCTGCGGTAGCGTCTTGAGAGGCTTGCCGGTCAGGGCGTCGTAGATCCGGCCGCCCACTGCCAGCAGCTTGCCGTCCCGCGAGAAACGGAGGGTCGCGGAAAGCGCGCGATCACCGGCATCGAGATCATAGGCGACTGAGCCGTCGGCCACGCGCCAACATCGAAGGATACCCCATTTCCCCCCTGGTCCGGGCCCGACCAGCAGCGATCCATCGGGCGAAAGGCGAAGCCCGACTCTGTCGCTGCCCACGCCGAGCGACCGCTGCGGCTCCAGCGTGGCAACGTCCAGCAACTTCACGGCCAGCTCATTCGGCCGTCCGGTTGCAGCGGCACATGCGATCGTCTTTCCATCGGGCAGGAACACGAAAGGCCCCAGCCCGGTCGGTTCGGGTCCGTACTCCTTCAACCGGACCCCTCGCTCCACGTCCCAGAAACTAATGGACCAGCCGCCGCCGCGACGGGCAACGCCGAGCTTTCGGCCGTCGGGCGACCAGCAAACCGACACCTGGTCCGCCGACGCCGATGCCGACAGCTTGAGGCAATGGGCTATTTTGCCGCTTTGCACGTCCCAAAGGCGGACTGCTGGCTGACCTTCCGGCCCTCGCCCGCCGATAGCAACCAGCCGGCCATCGGGCGACCAGCTCGCAGACCACGCTTCCGTCGGCAGGAGGATCCTGACCGTCTGGAGCGTCTTGGCGTCGAGCACCCGCACGGCGGTCGGGCGCGCGGCGAGCAGGTATCGGCCATCCGGGCTGGATTCGATACTGGCGTAATTATTAAATGCCAACCAGCCGTCGCGGACGTGCGGCGTCTCGATGGTCCACGACCGGAGCCCGCGGATCTTGGCCGGCTCGACGACCAGGGCCGCGGGATCCAGCGGCCCGCCCTGCTCCAACGGCTTGGGCTGCCAGTCGGCCTTCTGGGGCCCGGGGGAGGGGCTAGGGGCTGGGGGCGAGGGACGAGGGATTGGGGATTGGGGATTGGGGATTGGACCAGACGCCTGCGTACTCGGTACTGAGTACGCAGTACTGGGTACTGAGTACGCAGTACTGGGTACTGAGGACTGAGCACCCGGTACTGAGTACCC
>JBEKCP010000043.1:0-18245 GCA_050014815.1 Thermoguttaceae bacterium
GGGATGCCGCCACAGCAGCCGCCGGCCGGCACCTGGCCCGGCGGGGCACCCGGTATGTCCGGGTCGCCCGGTATGCCCGGGTCGCCCGGTATGCAGCCCGGCATGCCGGTCCAACAACCAGGAATGCCTGCCCAGCAGCCCGGCGGCGTCTGGCCCGGCATGCCCGGAGGCATGCCGCAATCGGCGCCGGCCTGGCCCGGGGCACCCGGTATGCCCGGGGCACCCGGCTCACCTCCTCCCGCCTGGCCCGGGGTACCCGGGATGCCGCAAGGCATGCCGCCAGCACAAGTGCTGCCGCCCGGCGCCTGGCCGGGCCAGTCGGCGCCAATGCCGCAGCAGCCGCCCGCGGCCTGGCCGGCCTCGCCGGGTATGCCGCCGGGTATGCAACCAGGCATGCAACCGGGCATGCAACCGGGCATGCCTCAGGGCATGCCCCAGGCCATGCCGCCAGGGACGCCTGGCATGCCTGCCATGCCGGGCGGCGGCGTGTCGCCTGGTATGCCGGGCGGTGGCATAGCGCCGGGCATGCCGCCGGGGATGCGACCTTATATGCCGGGCGTGCCTCCTCGTCGGACGGGGTTTACGCAGTCGCCGCCGGCCCCCACTATTCCACAGGCGCCCGGTCCGCCACAGGGACCTGTCGGCCAGCCGCCGGCCGCGCCGCCGCCGGCGCCTCCGCCATCGGCGGCACCGCAGGGGCGGCCGGTTCCGCCGGCCCCGACGCGCGCCAAGGCCCCGTCGCCACCGCCGGCGGCCAAGCCGCCATCGCCGGCCGCGAAGCCGCGCCAAGAGGCCCCGCCGCCGCAACCTCCGGCGACAGCGCCGGTGGCGACACCGCCGCCAGCCCCGGTGGAGGCCAAGCAGGCTGCGGTCGAGCCAGAGCCTCCGACTCCACCGGCGCCTGTAGCGCTACCGGAGCCTCCGGCTCCGCGGGCGAGGCCTGCCCCACGACCGGTGGAGCCACCGCCGGCGCCCGAACCACCTAGGGCAAGAGAGGCCGCCCCACCCGCCAAGCCGGCCGCCCCGCCTGTTGTGCAGAAGCCCCGACCGGCGGCGGCGCCCGGCCGGGCCGCTGGGCCACCCCCTCGCGGGTCCGCCAAGCCGGCAAAGATCGAGCGACTCGCCTGGGTCTTCCCCCAGGAGCCCGCGTCGGGCCAACAGGCCCTGCCCATCTCGAACGCCCCGGCCGTCGATTCCGCCGGCCGGATCTTCGTACACCAGCACGAGCGGGTGGCCGCCCTGGTCGAGGAAGATGGGAAACCCAAGGTCCTCTGGGAGTACGTCACCGGACACCGCGCACCCGGTCCCGTGGTGGTCGGCCCGCAGGACACGCTGCGGCTACACTGCGCCGACGGCTACCTGCACGCCATCGAGGCTTCCACCGGGAAGCAGCCGTGGCCCCCGGCGTTGGTCGGCGAGCCGCTGGGCTACGCCCAGCCGGTCGTCGACCAGGAGGGCAATACCTGGACGAGCGCCGCGGACGGCGGACTGGTGCATGTCGATCCCCGCGGCCGCGTCCAGAAGCCCGGCCGCTACTTCCGCTCCCGGCAGAAGCTCAACGCGGCCGGCATCATTTCCGGCGGCGTCCTTTACATCGGATCAGAAGAGGGCTACATGCTGGCCATCGAGTTGGGACCGGAACGGGGCGCCAACCGTTGGGACCAGCGGGCCGAGCGGGGCTACGTGGGGGCGATCCATTCCGCCCCCGCCCTTACGTCCGACGGCGTGATCGTCGTCGTCGGCGCCGACGACCACCTCTGCGGCATTTCCCCCGCCGGCCAGGTCATCTGGCGGACGCAGATGCCCGGCCAGATGCTCGGCTCGCCCGTCTTCGACCGCTTCGGCCACATCTACATCGGCATCAGCCAGTCGCCCCGGGGCGTCCAGCCGCGGGGGCTCCTGATGTGCCTGGACGGCAACAGCCACAAGATCCGCTGGGAGTACCAGGCGGCCGGGCCGGTGGAATCGACGCCGGTGATCGGCGACGACGACCAGGTCTACTTCGGCGACAACGCGGGGGTGATCCACGCCGTGAACTTCCACGGCCGGAAGCTCTGGACTTCGGAGGTCGGCTCGGCCGTCCGCTCCGCCGGCACGATCCTCGGGCCGCACCGCTTGGCCTTCGGCCTGGACAACGAGACGCTCGTGGTCTTGGAGTGTTCCTCGGGCGGCCTGGCGGCGGAGGGCTGGCCCAAGCTCGCCCGCACGCTCGGCCAGAGCGGCTTGGTGTGAACGATCGCCATGGATAAGAACCACATCCTGATCGATCTGTGCGAGTCGGACAGAACCAAGTTCGGGAAGGAAGACTTCGGCCGCCAGTCCATCCCGCAAAAGGTTTTCTCCGCGATCTGGGCCGTTGAGTCCGAGGTCAACAACGGTGGCTTCTCACAGTACTTTCTAAATGCGAGTGAGACCGCCCCATTTGTCGCAGAGGCACTCGAAGCCATTGGTGCACCTCGCACCGCAGATATTTGCAAACGCGCCATAGCCGCCGCGTTCCCGACCGGACTGCCTTCGACGCCGGAAGCCATCTCTGCGGCGGTGGCCGGTGTTCCCGATGAGACACTCAGGAGGTTGGAGGTATTGGACGGCGAGTTCTTCCAGTATCCTCACGACTTGACGGATCTGTTATTTGCCTATGTATCCAAGCACCCAGACGAGTTCGGTGCGCTACCGGCACCGGGCGATGCCTAACGGTGCGATTCGGCCATCCGCGACCAACCTTCGGTCGGTGCTCGGAGAGGGGAGACAAGAAAGAGAGGCCGAATTCGGGACTGGAGTGTTCCTCGGGCGGCGGCCTCCGGCACCCCGCCAGCCCTTTTGTGGCCGCGCTCGGGTTTTCTGGCCTTCGATCACCGCCGGAAGGCTCCCGAAACGGAACCGAAGGCATCTTGACGTGCGTGTCGATCCGATCGAGCGGCGGCCCGCCGTTCCGACGTATATACAAGATGAGCATAACAGGTGTCCCCAAAATCAGGATGGGGCCTCCCTCAGCGTTCCGAAGTTAGTCGAGGCGAGACGCCTCGGCGTCTTTGATAAATGGGTGGGGCACGTCTCTAGGCAACTCCCCAGGCAGTTTGTCCATATCACAAACTCCAACGATTTCCACTTGTTTTCGGTAAATCAGTGAAGGTGGAAACGCAACCTTCATCCTCACCACAACCGCTGTGCGACGTAGTTTCACGTAGTCTTCGTCTGCCGTGTCAGACAAGAAGACAACTTTATTGTTCTCTTCGGTTGCCAACTGGTAAACCCAACTTGCCCATCCAACGACTTTCACTCTCTTCCCGACGTACTCCTCTGGACGAGCCAAGATGGACTTGACCGACACAGCTACAGGAGAGTGCGTCGCTGGCACTACGGGCGGCGTTTTGGAAGCCACTGGTTCGGGCGACTGGTGTTTTGTGCAGCCAATCGTCACGAACAAGAGCAAAGTAAGAACACAAAATGTGTCGGTCTTCAAGAGTGCCAGCCGTATAATGAAGCGGTGCGTAAAGCCGAGCATTTTAGTTCTCCTAGCACGTATCGAAACCGCCTAACAGTACAATTCTATCGCAAGTGATTACCCAGCAACAGACTCGGTCATACACGCCCAAAAGACAACAGCCCGAACATCTTGCTCATATAGCGTTCGATTTGCGGCGGCGTTGCCCGGGATTGGAGAAACACGCGGGGCCCACTGCATCGGCGAACCGCGAAGCGGTTCTATTCCACAGCCCGGGGTTGCCGCGGAGCGGCTACCCCGGGTGCCGGTTGCAATACGGCCCGACGAACCCTGTAAGGGTTCCACACGGGCGTGTGCAACCCCGTTGGGGTTGGAACGATGTGGTGCGAACGGGAACCCAGGGTGGCGCTTCGCGGCGACCAGCCTTCGGCTGGTGCCCCGCTACGCTTACCCTGGGCTATGTTGTGCAACGCCTTCGGCGTAACCGGCGCACGGCGAAGCGGGCCCGCGATTGCTGTCAATGTACTCGACTTCATCGACCGCAAACTCCGAATTGCCGCGGCCGAAGTGGCCGTGCTGCGGTCAGCCGCTTCCGAGCCACCATTTCAGCAGCACGCCCACCACGGTCCCCGAAAGCGTGCCGGCGACGCCGATCGCGGTCCAGAACACGCGGGCGCCGATCTCCCGGGCCGTCTTCAGCACGGTTACGTCGCGGGCAAGGTCTCCGATCTTGCCCGACAGCTCGTGCCGCACGTCGTAGATCTCCTGCTGGATGCCGCCGAGGCGATCGGTCAGCGACGGGCGCCCGAGGTCCCCGAGCACCAGCGGGCGGCACGATTCGCAGGCCGCCAGGCTCTCGGCGACGACCTCGCTGAGCTGGCCGATCTTCTCGACCAGCTCGTCGATACGCTGGTGCAGCCGCGTGGTGTCGGGCAGGGTCATGCTTGTTCCTCGGTCCAGACGAGGGTGCCGAGGTAGCGGGCGAAATCGGGGTCCGCGAAATGGCCCGGCTCGACCTCCGCGTCGGGCAGCTCGGGGCGGGGCGTGCGGCCGCCCGCGCGGCACGCGAAGTTCACCAGGGAGGAACAGTCCCGCGGATAGTCGGCGGCCGCCTGGTTGCACAGGAAGAAGGGGACAGTCCCCCGACCCAGCAGTTGGCCCAGCGCCGCCGCCAGCAGTTGGGCCCAGCCGTAGGGCGTGCCGGTCGCCCGGACGATCGCATCCCACGCCGCGTGGGCCCGGAAGGGCCGCCGGACACGGTAAACGTCGTAGAGCCCGGGCCACCGCTTGACCTGGCTGCTGAGCGTAACGAGGTGGCTTTCTCGCCACTGCCGGGCCTCGGCCAGCATCAGGACGTCGCCCGAGAAGCCGATCATCGTCGCGTGAACGTAGGGGGAGCCGGTGCCCCAGGCGATGACGCGATTGGACCATCGGCCGTCGGACCGGCTCAGGGCGATGTCGCCGGTCCGCAGATGACGGCGGCACTCGGCATAGACGAGCGGACAGGGCGCGGCCGGGCGCCGCGCGAAGCGTGGCTGCGGGTCGCGGGCGTACGAGCGGGAGCGGCTACTCATCGTGGGTCCTCCTGGGAATGGGTTAGAACCGGTTTCACAACGGTTCACTCGCGGCCGTGTTCGCGGGCCGGATGAGATTGTGAAACCAGTTCTCGGGACAGTCTTGCGCGAATCTCCTCGTAGCGAAGGCGGTCTGCGGCCGTCAACCGCAGCTCCAGCCTCTCGTTGGGGTCAGGCCCGCCGGTTACGCCCCGGGGCCTGCGTAACTTCCCTGCCCGCGCGGAGCAGGCCAGGCAGGGCAGATAGACCAATCCGCCGCACCCCGAACACCGTTGGGGCGGTCCCCGCCTGCGGGGGAAGGCGGCTGATCGGTCTCGATCCGCCCTGCGGCAGACGGGTCGAAGTCCGCGGGCGATCTCGGCCACGACGCCCCGCCACACCTTCAGGCGTTTGGCGATCTGCCGTTGACTCGTTTGGCCTTCCGCCAGCAGGGTTTGGATGGCCTGGACTTTCCATGCGGGAATCATCGTTTCCTTCCTGATGAGACCGTCTGGCTAAAATGTATCTAAAAGCATGGCCCGATTTCTAGACGAATATTCACTATTTGTGTATCTGGCGGGCAGCCTTTCCCGCCGACCTTTCGGAGGATTCCACGCCGGGGGGCTAGGCAAACCCGCGCCGGAAGGTATATTGGTTAGAGAATAGGGATTGGGGGTTGGGAGAAACTGGGGTTGTGGATCTCGGATTCGCGAATCTCAAATCCAAAATCGCTAATCCCAATCCCTCCATCGAGGAGTTCCCGTGGGACACTACCTGGCTGCAAACGATGTGCGGGAGCGATTCGCCGAACCGCTCTCCGGGCTGGCGACGGGATTTGCCGATCTGTGCAAGCGATGGGAAAGGGCCCGCCGGTCGGGCCAAATCGCTCGATCCGACCTGCTGTTGAATGATGTCCTTCCGCAGGCGGCCCTCGGCCAGTTGCGGAAACTGCTCCGGGAGGCCTCCGGCAAGCTGGAGGACGCAATCGCCGGCGTCTATCGCTACCGGAAGGTTGAGGCGAAGCGAACGAAGAGGGGGCAGGCGGGGCACCCGGGGTACCCGCTAGCGGGTCGCGGGTCGGGGGCCAGGGGCCAGGGGACGAGGGGCCGCCGACGATGACCGCGGCCCCACCCTACCTTCTTACTCGGGATCCAGCCGCAGCAGGTCCACCAGGGTCCCGACGGCGGCGGTCGCCAGGGTCAGGGCGGCCCATGTCGTGCCCGATTCGTCCAACGAGAGGGCGTTGTACTGGCGGACGTAGGTTGCCGGATCGGCCACCGCGTGATTGACCAGATCGACGACGAGGGCCCGCCGGGGCATGTCCCACACGGATGTCGGCGCCCACCGCCTGGGCCGTTCGACGAGCACCAGCGTGCCTTGACGGGGGCGCCCGCGCCGGCAGCGCGACGATCCGAGGCCGCACGGCGTCATGGCCCGACCGGCAGGATCTCCCTTGAGCCGCGACACGGTCTGCTTCCTGTCGATGGTGCGCATGGCGGGTGCCGGCCCCTGTTAGTCTTGTGTGGAGCGGCAAGAGACCAATCGTCTTTTCGCACGGGTGGCTTGAGGGGGTCACGGCGCGCTCTGACAGCCACCTGTCACTCCGCCCGCGCGTCAATCGCCCCGGCCGCAATGGTCGCCCGGAAGCCCGACATCTTACCATGCGGCCGGCTGGCGCCAACGCAATTTTGGGCCACCCGACTGCGTCGTTCCTGTTACGGAAACAACAGTGGATTCAAGAGATCGCCTCTCCCGCGTGCCGCCGCGGCACGATTGGGAGAGGTACCCGCGACCCAAGACCTTCCTTCCGGGTTGGCCAATTCGGGGCGCGACAATTTGACATCCGGGAAATCTGACCTAGGTTTTCATCATGGAGGCAGGATGCCTGCACGCATGGAGTGGGGGCCTGTAGCCTCTTCATCCCTGAAAGAGGCTCGCATTTTACTAAAAGGGCGTCGTACGATGTAGTGCAGGCCGCGGCAGTCCAACGGGACCGCCGTCACATCCGACGAGGCCCAAGTTTGTTTGTAGTTCCGGGTCGTCCCGAACCTCGGGATGGGCGCTGGAATGGAGGAATACTCATGAAGTCGCTTGCTCTGAAGTTGCACCGGTTCCTTGTTTCCGAGGATGGGCCCACCGCCGTCGAGTACGCGGTGATGCTGACGCTGATTGTGATCGTGTGCCTGACGGCCATCTCGTCGATCGGCACGAACGCCAACAGCGCGTTCCAGAGGGTCGCGAGTTCGATCCACGGCTAGGCTCTCATCCAGTTGCAGCTCGATCCACGCGGTCCGGCGGGCGCGGCTACCCATGGTCGCGGCCGGTCGCGTGGTTCGGCAAGAAACCGGAGTTCCCCCTTGGCGCCGAACCGGCCGCCAAGGGGGAATTGCATTTCTTGGCCTGGTCCGCGGTTTCTGACCTACGATTGAGTAGCGGCCGCAGTAGCCGGAGAGAATTCGCCATGTCCTGGGTCATCCCGCTGGAAATCACGCACGTCGCGGCCGAGACGATCCTCTGCCTGATTTCCCTGCTGGGGGCCTTCCTCAGCCTGTTGTTGGGCTGGCGATGACCCGGCGAGGCCAGCAACAACCCGACGGAGCCAACCGTGAACCTGCTCCCCACCTTTCCTGATGCCCTGACCCACCACTGGCAAGTCTGGTTTCTCAGTGGAGCGCTCGTGGTCGCGGCCGTCATCGACGGCTGGAAGCTGAGAGTGCCCAACTGGCTCACCTTCCCCCTGGTCATCGGGGGCTGGGTCGTCAGCGCGATGGGCTATGGCTGGTCGGGCCTGGGTTGCAGCCTGGCGGGGACCGCCGTCGGGCTGGGACTGCTCCTGCCGGCGTATGCCATTGGAGGCATGGGGGCAGGCGACGTCAAACTCATGGCCGGCGTCGGGGCCTGGGTCTGGGGAACCGCCACTTTTTATGCCTTCTGCGTCACGGCCATCGTCGGCGGAGTGCTGGCCATTGCCATGGTCCTCGTACGACGCCAGTGGCACCGCCATTTTGCCCAGTTCTTCGCGATCCTTTACGAGGTGCTGCTCATCCGCAACCCGACGACGCTCTCGGCCATTGCCGCCGAGCGCAAGAGTTCGATGATGCTGTTGCCCTACGGGATCCCGATTGCGGTGGGGACGATAGCGTATTTCGTTTGGAGTGGAATGTTAGGATAGAAAAACTGGAGAAAGTCTGCCGATTGTGCCGATTAAATTGGCGATAGGCCCGTACCCGCTCTTCGCCGTGGCATGTTGATGCGTCGGCGGGGTGTCGGTTATGCCGCAACGGCGAGAGTTGCCGGGCCATGACGTTTCAATCAAGTTATTCCGGTTCCTTCGCCAATGTTTCTAAACGGAAGTCCGCAATTGACGACAACACCAGTTGTGCACCGTGAGACGGTTCGATAGAAGGTATCGAGTTTGGGGGGGACCATGCGAGGCAAGTCCATAGCTCTACTGGTGTTGGCGCTCGGCTGCGGCTTGATCGCGTCGGTGGGGATTACACAGATTGTGGCGAGGCGCTCGGCCGAAAAGGCCGGCCCGGCAGTCGAGAAACAGCCTATTTACGTCGCGGTGCAGGATATTGCCCTGGGCACCAAGTTGACCCCCGAGTTGGTCAAACTCGAAGACTGGGAAAAGGACAAGGTGCCTATCGGGGCCTTGGTTCGTGCGGAGGACGTCGAGGGCCGCGGGACCCGCACGCGCCTCTACGCCGGCGAGCCGATCCTGGAGCAGAAGCTGTTCGGGCGCGGCCTGGGCGAAAGGTCCGACGACCTGATCCCCAAAGGCTACCGCGTCGTGTCCGTACGCGTCGAACCGGTGACCATCCACCACGGGCTGATTCAGCCGGGGACCCGCGTCGATCTCCAGGTCCTCCTCCGGCGCGACCCGGGCATAGGCGTCGCGGACACCACGACCAAGACAATCCTTCAGGATATTCGGGTCTTCGCCGTCAATGACATTTACAGCCTGGATACGACGGGCCACGAGGGCAAGTCGATCCAGGCGACGACCGTCTCGCTGCTGGTCACGCCCGCACAGGCCGAGAAGGTGACGTTGGCCAGCGAGATTGGGTTGATTCGCCTGATCATGCGGGGTCCGGAGGACGACAAGGAGGTGGCGACGACCGGGGCGATGCCGCAGGAGTTGTTCGGCGTGCTCGATGCCACTCACCGGGACAAGGAGGCCCTGGTTCCGGAAGGGGCCCGCGACCTGGACGGGCCGGGGAAGGGCTTCAAGGAGTATTTCAACTCGGTCCAGCAGAAGATGGCGGCCAAATCGGAGGCTGCGGCTCCGCCCCGCGAGGCGGCCCGCTGGACGATGCGCCTGCTCCGAGGGCCGGAGATCAACGACGTCGAGTTCCAGGAGGCGGAGGTCGGCGAAGGGGCCGCCTCGGCGGACAGCGCGTGGAAGGCTACCGGGCTGAGCGTCAGCTCCGCCAAGGGCGGCCGGGGGCAGCCGGGCGCTACGCCGAACCCGGCCGCTCAAGGGAGCCCTGCGGACAAAAAGGCGATGGAGCCCGCCAAGGCCGGCTCACCCGCGGAAAAGAGCAAGGATGGGCCGCCGGCGGCCGACTCGCCGAAACCGGCGTAACAGTAGAACACATGGCTCGGATGCCATGATAGGAAAGTCAAGGACGATGGGCGCTAATACATCAAGCCTGCGGTTGTGGGTCATTGTTTCGGTGGTCTTGTCGGTTGTTTGGGCGGCGGAGCCGCTCCTTGGGCAGCCGTTGCCGGTCGTGGTGCCGGGCGGCGACGCGGGCCAGGCGGGGCAACAGCCGGCCGCGCCGGCGGTCCGCAGCGTCCGCGTGAGCATGGCCGAGCCGACGGGCCCGGTCGCCGCCGCGGCGGTGGCCGGGGACATGCCCCTGATTCGCCAGATCCAAGCCGCCCATGAGCGATTGGAGATGACGGTCAACTCCAGCCGCATTCTCATGCTCGATCAGAAGATGCCCCAGGCCCAGGTCGACAATCCGGACCTCCTGGACCTCGTGCCCCTTTCGCCGAACCAGGTGCAGATTTCCGCGAAGAAGGGGGGCGTGACCCAGGTCCGGCTCTGGGGCGCCGACAAGCGGATCTTCTCGGTCGACGTCGTTATTCTGGGCGATGCCCGCCAACTCTACGAGACCCTCCGGTCGGAGTTTCCCAAGACCGCGCTAACGATCCGGCCGGTCGGCAACGCCGTCATCATCTCCGGCCACGTCGACCAGCAGGAAGCGGTCCCCAAGATCATCCGCATCGCCGAGGAATTCTACGCCAAGGACAAGGTCATCAACAACATGAGCGTCAGCGGCGTGCAGCAGGTGCTCCTGCACGTGAAGGTCATGGAGATCTCGCGGACGAAGCTGCGTCAACTGGGGTTCGATTTCGCCGCCGTCGGCACGAGCGGCAACCTGTTCGCGTCGGGGATGAGCGGCCTGATCTCGGCGACGGCCAGCGGCGGCGGCGGCATCACCTCGTACGGCGCCAGCGCGAGCCAGGCCACCGGGTACCTGTTTGAGGGCGGCAGGTCGCTCTTCGCGGTGCTGGAGGCCCTGCGCACGGACAGCCTGATGAAGATCCTCTCCGAGCCGAACCTGGTCGCGATCAGCGGGCGGCCCGCCTACGTCTACGTCGGCGGCTCGTTCGGCACGGCAGTGAGCAGCATTTCGAGCGCGTCGGTCACCTGGCAGCCTTACGGCACCCGCGTGGACATGGTGCCGATCGTCTTGGGCGGCGGGCGGATCCGCCTGGAGGTCCGCCCCAGCGTCAGCCAGCGGGACGATGCCAACGGCGTGCAGGGCATCCCCGCCCTCAAGACCCGCGAAGCGGAGACCGGCGTCGAGCTCCGGTCCGGCCAGACCCTGGCAATCGCCGGCCTCCTGGAACAACAGGTCGAGGCGACCAATTCGGGCCTGCCGTGGGTCAGCGAGATCCCCTACATCGGCGCCCTCTTCCGGAAGGTCAGCCACCAGACCAACGAGGTCGAGCTGATCATCACGGTTACCCCGGAGTTGGTCGACGCGATGGACGCCAACCAGGCGCCGCCGTGCGGACCGGGAATGGATACGGCGGAACCCAACGATTGGGAGCTGTTCATGAAGGGACACTTGGAAGTGCCCAGGTGCTGTGGCGGCGGCGAGGGAGGGAACTGTGCCGCCGGCGGCTTGCCCAATGGCCAGGGTGCGGGCCCCGGGGCAAACGGCCCATCCCCGGCCGCCCCGGTTGCCAGGCCCTACAACACATCCATCCCCTCCCAGCCGAATATCCCGACCGCTGCCACGGCCGCTCTTGCCGCCAAGGGCGGAAACGTGGAACCGCCTTTTCTCGGCCCCAGCGGCTACGATGTAGTAGATTAGAGTGCCGCGTGCGCGGGCAAGCGCATACGTTATGCTTTAGCGTAACAGGCGACCACGTAGCCGGCACACGGGGAGGTAGTGTGGGTCGACGGGCACCGTGCGAAGCACGGTCGGCGAGCCCCACCGCTATTTCGGGCCAAATTGGTGGGTCGAGCGAAGCGAGCCCCACCCTACGGATGTCTCCGCGACAGAAACGAGAGCACCAGGCCGCTCCATCATGACGAATGTCCTCCGGCTAGCGATCGTCAATCCCGACGACTCGAAGCGCGAGACGCTCAAGAACATGCTCTTGGGCATGGACATGATATGGCTGGAGGCCGAGTGCTCCCGCTACGAGTTCTTCAGCGACGTGGTGACCCAGACCAACCCGGACATCGGCCTGGTGGACCTGGACGCCGATCCCGAGAAGGCGCTGGACCTCGTGGCCCGCATCACGGAGAACACCCCGCGGTGCGCGGTGCTGGTGACGAGTTCTTCCAACGACGGGCACCTGATTCTCAGGGCGATCCGCGCGGGGGCCAAGGAATTCCTCGCCCAGCCGGTGCGGATCGACGATCTCCTGGCCGCCCTGGGGCGGATCAGCGAGCGGCGGGTGGGGACGGGCGAGAAGCACCTCCGCGCCAGCCAGGTCGTGGCGGTGGCGGGCGTCTTGGGCGGAGTGGGCACCACCAGCATCGCCGTCAACCTCGCCTGCGCGCTGGCCCAAAGCCCGGAACACTCGGTCGCCCTGGTGGACCTGGACCTCTCCCTCGGGGACGCCGACATCTTCCTCGACGCCATCCCCGACTACACGCTGGTGGACGTGGCCCAGAACGTCACGCGGCTGGATTTCAGCCTGCTGAAGCGGTCGTTGACGAAGCATTCGTCGGGGGTCTACCTCCTGCCGCGGCCGGTGCAACTGGAGGACGCCTCTCTGGTCGGCGCCGACGATCTCCGGCGCGTGATCGGGCTGCTGAAGGCCACCTTCACGCACCTCGTGCTCGATCTCTCGAAGGGCTACACGCCTATCGACATGGTCGCCCTCGAAATGGCCACCCATGTCCTGCTGGTCACGCAACTCGACCTGCCGTGCCTGCGGAACGTCGTCCGGTTGATGACGTCGCTGGGCCAGATGAACGGGATCGCCGACAAGGTGAAGATCGTGGTCAACCGCGCCGGCCTGGAGAGCGGCCACATCACGTTGAAGCGGGCGGAAGAGACGATCGGCAAGGAGGTCTTCTGGCAGCTCCCCAACGACTACCGCACGATGATCGAGGCCCGCAACAACGGCATCCCGGTCATCGAGCAATCGCCGAAGGCGGCGGTCACGCAGTCGCTTTCGGCCCTGGCGGCCGCGCTTTGCGGCAGCCAGAAGGAGCCTGCCGCAGACGCCGCGGCAAAGAAGTCCGCCCTTGGCGGCCTGTTCAACTTCTGGCCGGCCAAGGGCGGGAAATAGGATCGCGCGGGAGCGATTAGTACATCCTGGGGGTGCGAAGCCGCAAGCGGCGTTCTCGGTCTTAGGTCTTGGGACTCTACCTAAGACCCAAGCCCTAAGACCCAAGACCTGCCCGCCTTCCGCCCTTCCATAAGCTATCTTTTCCTGGCAGCGCCGGCTGCCACTTCCCGAAGCCTCGGACCCGATTGCCGCCATGCCTCGATTGACCACGCCACAGCGCCCCGGCGACTCCAAGGAAAGCAACCTGGAGGAGCTGAAACAGCGGATCCACAGCAAGCTGGTTGACAAGCTCGACCTGACGAAGGTGGGCGAGCTCGAGGGCGACGTGCTCCGCCGCGAGATCCGGATGGTCGTCGAGCACCTGTGCGACAGCGAGGATACGCTGCTGAACCGCACGGAGCGCGACCAGTTGGTCAGCGAAGTGCTCGACGAGACGTTCGGCCTGGGGCCCCTCGAACTCCTCCTGAAGGACCCGACGATCAGCGACATCCTGATCAACGGCCCCAAGAACACCTACGTCGAGCGGCGCGGGAAGCTCGAGAAGACCGGCGTTGTGTTCCGCGACAACGACCACCTGATGCAGATCATCGACCGGATCATCTCGAAGGTGGGCCGCCGCGTCGACGAGACCTGCCCGATGGTCGATGCCCGAATGTCCGACGGGTCCCGGTTCAACGCGATCATTCCGCCGCTGGCGCTGGACGGGGCGTGCGTTTCGATTCGGCGGTTCGGCGTCAACCCGCTCAAGCTGGAGGACCTGCTGAACTACAAGGCCTTCACGCCGGAGATGGTCATGCTCCTGGAAGGGGCGATCAAGGCCCGGCTGAACATCATCATTTCCGGCGGGACGGGCTCCGGCAAGACGACGCTCTTGAACACGCTGTCGAGCTTCATTCCGAACACGGACCGCATCGTAACGATCGAGGACGCGGCCGAGCTGCAGCTCCAGCAAGACCACGTGGTCCGGCTGGAGACGCGTCCGGCGAACATCGAGGGCAAGGGGGCGATTACGGCGACCGACCTCGTGCGCAACGCCCTGCGCATGCGGCCCGAGCGGATCCTCATCGGCGAGTGCCGCGGGGCGGAGGCCCTGGACATGCTCCAGGCCATGAACACCGGCCACGAGGGCTCGGTCACCACGATCCACGCCAATGCGCCCCGCGACGCCATCGCCCGCCTGGAAACCATGATCATGATGGCCGGCTTCGAGTTGCCCCTGAAGGCGATGCGGGCGCAGATAGCCAGCGCGGTGGACCTGGTCGTGCAGGCAACCCGCCTCCAGGGCGGACCCCGCAAGATCACGTACATCACCGAGATCACGGGCATGGAGCAGGACACGATCGTCATGCAGGACATTTACCGCTACCAGCAGGAAGGGATCGACGAGATGGGCCGGGCCTACGGCAAGTTCATGGCCACCGGCGTGCGGCCGACCTTCATGTCGCGGCTGGAGACGGCCGGCGTCCGCCTGCCGTCCAGCGCCTTCCGCGAGCGCGTCATGTTGGAGGACTAGGCCATGTGGAAAAAGGGGACCGGGTACCCCCTGGGTGCCATTTGCCGGAACGGCCCTTCGGGTGCTTCGCACAAATGGGGACTGTCCCCTTTTTCCCTGTTGGAGGACTAGCGCATGCACCCGCTCTTGTTGGGCCTCATGGCGTTTGTGGGGGTTGCAGCCCTGGTGGGCGGAGCGGCCATGCTGGTGGGCGGCAATCGTCCGACCCGCCTCGAAAACCGCCTGGACCTGCTGACCGGGGCCGGGCCGCGACAGACCGCGCGGGACAACCCCCTGAAGGAAGGCAGCCTGTTGAGCCGTCCCCTGGACGCCGGCACCGGCTTTCTCCAGACGCTCGTGGAGCGATTCGGCAACGTCGAGCTCCTGTTCGAGCAGGCCGACATCTCGTTGACCGTCGGGAAGCTGGTCACGATCTCCGCGGTCCTGGCCGTGGCCGGGGCGGGGATGATGGCCGTCGTACACGCCCATCCCGCCCTGATCCCCCTTCCCGCGTTGCTCTTGGGAGCGATGCCGCCGACCTGGGTCCTCTACCGCCGCCACAAACGGCTGAAGGCCTTCGCCGCCCAATTGCCCGACGCGCTGGAGATGCTGGGCCGGGCCCTGCGGGCCGGACAGAGCCTCGCCTTCGGGTTCAACGCCATCGCCACGGAGATGCCCAACCCGATCGCCAAGGAGTTCAACCGCGCGTTCGAGGAACAGAACCTCGGCATCGCCCTGGAAGAAAGCCTCGAATCGATGTGCGAGCGGGTCCCCAACCTCGACCTGAAATTCTTCACTACCGCCGTCGTCCTCCAGCGGCAGACGGGCGGCGACCTGGCTGAAATCCTCGACAAGATCGGCTCGCTGATCCGCGACCGCTTCCGGATCTGGGGGCAAGTCCAGGCCCTGACCGGCGAAGGACGGCTCTCCGGCGTCGTCCTGATGGCCCTGCCGCTGGTCCTGCTGCTGGCCGTCTATCAACTCAATCCCAAGTACCTCATGGTCCTGTTCACCGATCCGATGGGCAAGAAGATGCTCGCCGTGGCCGTGGTCATGCAGGTCATCGGCGCGATCGTGATCCGCAAGATCGTTAGCATCAAGGTGTAATTCGCCATGCTCCTGGCATCCGACCTGATCGACGTGGAAACCATGCTGCCGCTGGCGCTGTTCGCCACGTTCGCGGCGTTGTCCTGGTGGGCGCTGGAGTGGATCGTTGCGGCAAAGCCCCGCGTCGTGGAGCGGCTGGACGATCTGAAGAACCCCCGCCTCCGCCGCGAACGCCAGGCCGAGACCCTCCTGAAAAGGCAAGACGCCCTCTCGAAGGTCTTGGCGAAGACCAACGCCTTGACCAAGCAGCTCGCCCCCAAGAACGAGGCGGAAAAGGGCAAGATGCGGACCCGCCTGAATGCCGCCGGCTTCCGCACCGAAGGGGCCACCGCCGCGATGTTCGGCATGAATTTCGTCGGGCTCATGGTCGGGCTGTTCCTCGGCGGCGGCACCGCCCTGCTGGTGCGGGGCGCCGACCGGGGCACGCTCCTCTGGACCGCCGCGGTCGCCGCCGTCCTCTTCTACCTTCCCGACCTCGTCGTGGCCTGGCTCGGCAAGAGACGCCGGCAGGCCATCTTCCTCGCCCTGCCCGACGCCCTCGACATGATGGTCGTCTGCGTCGAGGCGGGACTGGGCCTGGATCAGGCCATGCGGAGAGTCTCCGACGAAATGAGCCGCGCCTACAGGGTATTTACCGACGAGCTGGCCATTACGAATTTCCAGCTCCAGATGGGCCGAAGCCGGGCCGACGCCCTGCACGAATTGGGCACCCGGACCGACGTGAGCGATCTCCGCTCCCTGGCGGCCGTCATCATCCAGGCCGAGAAGTTCGGCTCCAGCGTCGCCCAGGCCCTGCGGGTTCAGAGCGAATCCATGCGGACGCGGCGGCGTCAACTGGCCGAGGAAAAGGCATCCAAGACTGCCGTCAAATTGATCTTCCCCCTCGTCCTGTTCATCTTTCCCGGCATATTCGTCATCCTCGTTGGCCCCGCGGCCATCGACATGGTCCGCAATCTCTTCCCCAAAATGTCGGGCCAAGGGTAGCATACCAAGACTTCCCGTGGTCCGACCCCTCCGACGGCCGATAACAACGATAGGGAGGGAACTGAGATGATCGTCCGACGAATAGGCCGCGTATGGGTCTTCTTGCTCGTCTCCGTCTTCGCAGGATCGGCCTGCGCCGAGTCGATCGGCGAATTCTGGTCGGGCATCTGCCGGGATTTCAAACGCCGCAATTGCTGGCCGCAACCGTTCGTCTATTCCGACCGCCAGGCAGTCCGCGAGCCGTTGGCCGTCATGATCGGCAACGGCTGGCAGCGACAGAACCTGGTTGGGGACGTGCATTTCGAGGGCGGCGGCACCGCACTGAACGAGGCCGGACGGCGAAGGGTGCTGGATATCCTGAACGAGGCGCCCGAGCAGCATCGGATCGTCTTCGTCTTCCGCGGGGCCACCACCCAGGAGACGACCGTTCGGATCGCCACCGTTCAGCAGTTTGTCGCCCAGTCGGCGTATGGGGGCCAAGTGGCCCCCGTGGTCGAGTCGAACCGGCCCGACGACGGCTGGCCCGCCGACCGCATCGACGCCGTCAATCGCAAGTTCCAGGCGGCTATTCCCGACCCGAAGCTCCCGGCCTCCTCGGGCGGTACGGCTGGCGGAAGCGGCGGCAGCGGCGGAAGCGGCAGCGCCCATTAGGGCCGGCCGGATGAGCACGTTTAGCGGGCGGGCTTGCCCGCCGTGTACGGGTACTCGGCGGGCGAGCCCGCCCGCTAAACTGTGCCGCTACTAAACCCATCAAATCCCCCCCCAAATAGCCACTTGGGTTACAGAAACGGCCCCAAGTGCGTCGATAGAGGTCGATGGACGAGGTTTGCGCACACGGAGGTGCCGCGTGGACGCTGGAATCGACGCAGGACGGGCTCGATCGCTCGGAGTACTGGCGCTGGCCGGACTCTGGGCCGTCTCTTCGGCAGCGGCCCTTGCCCAGACGAGCCCCTCCAATCCGCAGCCCTCTTTCATGCAATCCTTGACCTCGGGCTTCAAGCAGCCCGCCGCCCCGAAGCCGGAAACGCCCGCCGCCGATGATCCCGTCTCGCTCCAGAGCAAGGGGAAACCGGGAATCGAGCTCTACGTGGCCGTGGCGCGGCTTTACGAGGAGGCGGGCAAGTTGGCCGAGGCCGAGGCCCAGTACCAGCGGGCCTTGCACGAAGCCCCCAATGACCTCCGCCCTCTGCTCGGTTACGCGCGGCTGAAGGACCGGCTCGGCGATCCCCAGGAAGCCGTGAAGCTTTATCAGCGGGCTGCCCAGGCGCACCCCAAGGATCCGGCGGTCTTCAATAACATGGCCGTCCATTACGCCCGGCGCGGAATGCGCCGCGAGGCGATCGCCGCCCTGGACCGGGCGATCCAGTTGCGGCCCGGCGAGCCGCGCTACCGCAACAACCTGGCCATGCTGCTGGTCGAGGTCGGCCGGCCGCAAGAGGCGTTTTTCCAGTTGCGGGCGGTTCATGACGAGGCCGTGGCCCACTACAACCTGGGCTTCCTGTTGAGCAAGAAGGGCCAGTTCCAGGCGGCGGCTGAGGAGTTTACCGTCGCCTTGCGGTTCAACCCGGCCTTGACGCCGGCCCGCCAATGGCTGGATCGGCTGGCCGCCGGGTCGAGGCCGGACGGCGGGCCGCCGGGTTACGGTCCGCCAGCTTTGCGGGAAGAGCCGCGATTGGCGGCCGAGCCGATGCCGCGTGGCCTCGACACCCCGCAACAGGGGCCGCTGGAGGTCCGACCGGCCGTCCCCGAGCCGACGCAGGTGCGGCTCCTTCCGCCGCCTTCGCAGTCGGGGAGAGTGGTCCCGCCAGGCGATTCTCCGCGCGGCCCGCAGCCGCCGCCTCCGGGCCGGATGTCGGAGTACGATGCCGCGGGGCTGAGGCGGTTGCCGCCGATC
>JBEKCP010000044.1:0-22178 GCA_050014815.1 Thermoguttaceae bacterium
GAGCCACAACTGGACCGGCAACGCCTTGCACGGACATAACATGGAAGCGGGGGTGATCCTCCGCTGCCAGGGAGCCGACGCCATCGTCGCCCAGGTGCGGGAGCACATCGAGGCGTGTGCCCGGCGAAGCGAGCCGTTTGTTCGGCAACGGCTGCCGTTCTACGAAACCATCCAGCGCGACTTGCACCGGCGGATTGGTCCTGGCGGCACCGACAGCGAGGATTTCCCCGGTTTCGAGTCGATGGATGCCCTCGTGATGCACGCCGAAGACGCCACCGGCAACGGCATTCCCCGCCCCGTCCAGTTGTTCATTCCCGTGCGGGACAGCCACACGAGGGACTTCTTCCCCGATGGCCGCCGCGTGCTGCTCTACGTCTACCCGGCGGGAAGCCTGCTGGGGCAAGCACCGCCGGCCGTCTTGCCCGTGGCCTACATGGGCAGCGTCACCATGACCAACGTGGTGCGGGATGCGTCGGCGCAGGGACGCCCGGCAACGTGTCGCATCAACGACCTCGGCCGGCCGCGCATCGCGTTGTTGCCCGGCGGAACCGTCCCGGCTCCCGGCGGCGAGATTTCCCAGGTGGTCATCCGCTTCAACGAGCAAGGCCAGGGGGAATTGCCTATATTCCACGCGGCAGCGCAGCACCCCAAGATGAAGTTGGGCGTCGAGTACGAGGTGATCGACCGGGATGAGGCCGACCGGGAGGCGAATCCCAAGCATGACCGCCGGGCCGAGACCGATGGCACCGGCGGCAAGGACGCACCCCCGCTGCCCGAATACCGTGCGCCTCGGCACCTGACGCTCGATGCGGAGATCAAGGTGCCGAGTCCGAACCTTTACCAGGGCGACATTCCGCAACTGCTGAAGCGATTTCTCTACAGTTCCGACTTGTTCGATGAATCGACCGTGGCGGACCTGGCAATCGCAGGCCCGGACCAGGCCAAGGTACTGAATCCGCTTGTGTACCAAGTGAACTATTGGCTCTCGAAGGAGACGATGGCCCGCGTGGAGAAGCAGTTGACGCTGTTCCGGGACAAATAGCGCGACGTGACCGTGCGTGGGGTTAGGTCAGGAGGTGGTTCATGGCTGACGACATCAGTAAGGTTGCCAAGAACGCATTGCGGCACTTCGCGGACGTTCTCCACCCCGAGGCGATCTGCATCCGTACACCGCTCCCAAAACGGACGCCATTGAGTGCGTGCAAGCTGCCTGCTGGAGTGCAGGCGATTATCGAGCAGTATGAGCGGAAGGTGGCGAAGGAGGGGCTGTTCGCCCATCAGGCGGCCTTCTTGAAGGCGTTCCTGCATGAGGGCAAGAAGGACTTCATCATCACCACCGCTACCGGATCGGGCAAGAGCCTGTGCTTCTGGGCGTGGGTTTTCGAGTGCCTGCGGCGATCCGATCGAGGCGGTGCGGCTGGCCGGGATTCTGGCATCGGCGGAATGCGTTCAGCGGCTGGCGAAGGCGCCGGGCAAGAGCGAGTGAAAATGTGTGCGAAGTGCAATCGGCAGGGGCGGGGATGCCGGCCGGCACAGTATCTCTCCGGCCTCGCTCCCACCCGAAAGCTCTATGCTGTCAACAACTTCCGTTTCGATCATCTGGTGCGCTCCTCTGCCAGACAATTCTCGGGGGGGGTATCTTGCCAGCCTGAAATTCCGGTGTAAAGTGGAAGGCAGGTTCGGCCTCTTGGGTCGGGCTGATGAATCGTCTTGAAACCAGTGTGGAGAGTCATGAAAAGATAGACCCGGCCGCCAAGCGGCCATAACGACAATTTGATCGACGCGCGTCAACTGCTTTCGAGCAAACCGCCAACCTGAGCCCTCTGGCTCTTGAATAGCAGAAGCAGCCTCTGGACCGCGCCCCGTGAGAACGGGGCGTCGGCCATGCTGTTCTGCTATGCCCCTTGGCGGGGGCGCTCGGAGCGGCAAGGTTCGACGCCCTTTTTCGTTGAAATCGAGTCGGGCTCCGTTTGGTTGTGGGTATGGAAGAACTTTGCCGGTTCATTCTTTTTGTCGGATGACCGTTCCCGCGAAGTGAGCGGAATAGAGGCGTGCGTTTTTCCCCACATTTTCTAAGGATCGAACACAATGGCAGATCAATGGTACTACGCGCAGAAAGGCCAACGACAAGGGCCTGTGTCTGAGGAGCAACTGAAGGAGCTTGCTTCGACGGGCCAACTCAAGCCCAATGACAAGGTTTGGAAACAGGGAATGGCACAGTGGGCCAAGGCAATCGAGGTCTTTCCTCCCGCTGTGCCTGCTCCCCCCGTTTCACCCGATCCGAACGTGCCGCCGCCCATTCCCTCACACAAGACCCCAGGAGGGAGGTTATGGAAGATTCTGGTTTTCTCTGGCGTGGGGCTGCTCCTCATCTCATTCTTCCTGCCGTGGTGGGGGATAACATTAAGGAAGCCTGATAGCATCGGGAAAGTCGCTGAGATGGCAAACTGGGGCATTGGCAAGGAGACGCGAATGCAAAGGGTGGTCCTCCGAAACCAAAACTGGTACGAGTCGCACCGCGTCTACTTCGAGGACTTGGCTGGTGAAATGGTTGGAGGGAGCGAGGCAACGAGCCGTATCTGGGGTTGGCAAACGGGCTTGGGAATCACGGGCTTGATTTTCAGTCTCATAATCCTTTCGCTGGCTATCACACCGATTTTCGTGGCAATTATCCAGAACTGGAGTTGGATCGGGTCTTTCATCACGGCCATCCTCGGCATCATTACGCTGATTCTTGCTTTGGTGTGGCTTTTTGGAACTCCATCGGAAGATGTTCGTCCCATACTCTTCCAGGGTCCGAGCATCGGACCATACCCATACCTCGTCGGCAGCTTGCTGATCTTGGGCGGCAGTATCACCGAGGGCATCTTGGGTCTCATGGCGTTCATCCGCTCAATGGGGTTTATCCGCTCATTTGGAACGGTCTAGCGCATCCCGCCATCCTTGCACTCCGAAAGAAAAGGAGGGAGAAAATGGCAGACCAGTGGTACTACAACCACCAAGGGCAAGAGTTCGGGCCAGTAGCCGCCGGCGAAATCAAACGTCTAGCTTTGTATGGCAACTTGAAGCCAGACGACTTGGTGTGGAAGGCAGGGACGGCTTCGCGTAGGCCAGCGTCTCAGTTCAAAGGGCTGTTTTCTCAGGTCGCGTCAGGCACGCCGCCGCCGATCCCGCCAGACGACGAGCCGCCGCCGATCCCGCCAGATGAGCAAGGAGCCATGACCCCTGAAATCCAAGAAATGGCCCTGGCCCTGAAGGAAGAAGGTGCGACCTATTACCAAGTGGAGGTGGTAATACCGCCCGGATTTCGACCACGCCCCGGGGGACCGTCAACAGGTCGAGGGCGCGGCGGATCGCGGCCACGTCGGCAGTAACGGCGGGGACAGGAACGGTCTTAGGCATCGGTGCCGGCCTCCTCCATCTCGAATAGTCCCCGCTGCTCGGGTTCGCCGGCCTCGTCCTGGCCCGTTTGCTCGGCCAGCGATGGCGCGGCGTTGCCGGTGGGGGCCATGTAACCGTAGAACCGGCCGCACACCCGGCAGACCACCTTGCGGCCGCCGGGCGCTGAGACAGTTTCCCACGTGGAGCCCGGGGCGTCGTGCCGGAGCGTGTGGTTGCAGACCGCGGCGGCCTGGGCGTCGGGTCGGGCCTGGGTGGTGGTGGTGCTCACCTGGCATCCTCCCGGTACTGGTCCCCTGGGGCCAGCCACCCGTCGTAATTGTTTGCGCGATCGCTGGACAAGCAGAATCCCACCAGGGCGGTGCCGTAGCGCTGCGCTCGCCATAGACAATCGGTGTCTTCCTCGCGGGAGTAACGCAACAAGCTGATGGCGTCCCGCTGGGCAAGGGCGCTCTGCACGGCGCACGATAGGCCAAGTGTCGCCGGAAGCCACAAGAGGGCCAGCTTGACCCGGGCGGCCAAGATGGCGCGATTGGCCCATCGGATGCCTTGCTCGTATTCGCGGATTTCGGCAGCATGTTTCATTTTCTTCACCGATCCTCAATGGCTTCTTCGGCCAGGTCGCTGATCTCGCTGTCGATCCTGCCGATTGACTGCCGCACAATCAACTCGACTCTGGCCGACCACGATTCGGCCGGCAGCTTCTTGGCCCATCTCACCAATTCCGCCGGCACGTTCGGTATCGACAACTTGTTCTTGGCCTTCGTGACGACCTGCGCACGCATGGCCTCAAGGTCCAGGTGTTCGTCCAGCCAGTCCGACGCCGCCAATCGCAACTGCCTGTCGCGCTCCTCTGCCACCCGCCGCCTCAGCACCGCGGCCGGGGGAATGAGCTTCATGGCCGCGCCATGCTTTTTCAGCCGCTTCTCGATCTCTGCCATGAACTGCGCCGGATCGGTGGCGAAGTCGTTCAGTTCCACGCGGCCATATTCCCAGACGTAGGGGTGAGGCTTCTTGATTTGCCCATTGCCAATGCCTCTTCCATCGTGAAAGAAATGTCGATGATGTCCAGCCCCTCCGGCGCTTTGTTGGAAACGCGTCTCATAGCGTCGTATATCTGATAGCCGTACGGATCGGTGTCGCGGAGAAGGAAGAGCTTGATCCCATTGTCCTGGGCCGCCTTCGCCAGTGCCTTGCCTGCATCGACCGAATAGCCCTCGTCATACATGATGCCCATGTCGTAGCGCTGCGCGATTTGGTTGCGATTGAACAGCTCTTCGAAACCCTGTTTCTCAATGACGAGAATCTTGTCGTATTGGTAGCTGGGGATGACGTATTGCGCTACGTCCCGCGTGCCCAGCGGCAGCCGCTTGCCAGTGTGCGGCTCGACAAACGTGCCACGCGGCTTGTTGCTTAATCCCTCGATCTCGCCAAAAAGCTCCTGATAGTCGTTGAGAATCCGCCTGAAAGTGGCTTGCGAGAATTTCGCCAAGTGCTTGTCGATCTGTTGGACCTTGTTGCGGATGTTGTAGAACAGTTGCCGCTCCCAGATGATGTCGCCGAGGGTAGCCCGGTACTCCGCAATGGCGCACGGCAGCAACTCGAAGATCACGTCCCGCAGTCGACGCTTCTGCTGCTTCTCTTTACGCCTGGGCTGTTGCTCGCGGGCGCGACGTTCCGCCCGCTCGTCCGCCTCGTCTGCACGGCGATTGCGCAGCACGTTCTTGCGCCATTCGCCCGCCACCTTGGCCAGCAAGTCGTCCATGACTTTCTCGATTGTCGCGCCGAGCACGACGTGCCTCTTGCCGCGATCGGTGCTCTGGATTGCCGGCCGTCCGACGTGGACGAACAGCACCACGGGCGACGTCTCGTGGATGTAACAGAGATACGGATAGAAGTTCTCGAACGGATCGCCGATCATGGCCGAATGGTTGATGCCGTAGATCAGGTGCGCCTCGGTGTCCTCGATCATTTCGGCGAACGCCATTTCGACGATGAACGGCTTGCCGTCGTCCTCGGCGTCCTTGCGCGATCGCCGATAGACGAACGTATCGAGGTTCGCGCCGGCGGCCGCCATGCACGCCCTGACGTGCTGCTCGCCGATCAGCCCCAGCTTATGGCTGTTCGGCAAGTCGTTGCCGTGCGCCAACACGGCCTCCCAAAGCCCTCCCGTCACGTCTTCGCACAGGCCGTGTCCGTTGAGCAGCGCCGACAGGCGTTGTCCCTTCAGGCCGGCCGCCTCCAGAACTTCGGCCCGGGCAGTAGTGCGCTTCAGGCCGCGGAATTCCTGCGAGAGATAATCGCGCACCAGCCGGTCTTGTCCGGCCGCCATGTCGTGGCCGATCAATGACAGGACGCGATTGCCGAATGCCGTCCTGTCATACCAGCGGGGGGGAACGGGGTCGGCTGGCCGGAATCTCTTCCAGTCGGGGTCACTGGCCGGAATGTCGCAACGCTTGCCGAAGCAGTCGATATGCAGCGTGAGATGGGGGTTGTGCCAGGCGTACTGGCCGACAAACGGTACAAATCGCGCCTGTTGGTCGTCGTCCGGTATCATGGTTTCGGCCGGCGCCCACAGCTTGACGGAAGTGCCGATTTGTACCGCACAGCCGAATTGCTCCACGGAACAATGCGGTTGCTGAGCCACCCGATTCAACGACAACGCCAATTCGTGGCGTATGCCGTGCGAACTGATGTCCACCCGGCCGACGTTGCCGTTGAGGACATAGGGGAGCGCCAGACACGCCTGGAACCCATTGCCTTGTTGGCCGCGACTCGGTGCGCACCGCCCGGCCCGACTGCTGGCCCGCAGCCCGAAGTCGGTCAAAGTGCGGATCGTGTCCACGTCCATGCCGGGGCCGTTGTCGGCCACCTCCAGGCCGGTGTCGTCCAGCTTGACGCTCACTATCGGTGGTACGCCGGCCTCCTCACAGGCGTCCAGGCTGTTGTCGACAAGCTCTCGGCACGCGCCCAATGCGGCGTCGTGCATGGAATAGCCGCTTTGCCGCTGCCACTCCTCTTCGGAGCCGATGCAGTCCAGGAGTCGACTCGTGGTAATGACTTTCATCGGGGCGGTGGTGCTCACGCCGCTGTCTCCTGCATCTGCTCCTCGATCTCCGCCGCTGTCTCCGGGCCGGCGCAGGTCCACCCGGCCTGAGGGGTGCGGCGGAAGAACCATTGGGAGCCGCGCTTCTCGACCTGCAGGACCTCGCCCCTGATCTTGGCGGTGGCGATCTTCTCGACCAAGGAGTCGGTGGTGTTGGCCACCTCGGTGATCACCGGCACGGCCACGTCGATGATCTCCGGCACAGCCACCTCGCCCGAGGCGCTCAGCGGCGCGCCGACCGAGGAGCTGATGGCCGAGGCCGGCTTGGTGGAGGTCACCTCGGCGCCGGCCGGATGTAGGCACTGCTTGCAGTCGCCCTCTTCGTCTGCCTCGTGACCTCCACAGTTCGGACAGGTGAAGACGGGAGACGCAGGAGGAGGAGACGCTGGAGGAGACGCAGACGCAGCGGGAGACGCAGACGCAGAGCGGAGACGGTACTCGATCTTCTTGCCGTCGCCCCGCATCTCCACAATGCCCAGCCACAGCATCGCGTTCAAGGTCGTGGCGATGATCCGCTCACCCGCGTCTGCGAGGCCGGAGAACGTGAGGCCGTGCGGGGTATCGTCGTTGGCATGGCGGGCGAAGTCAACTTGCTTCTTCCGTCGCTTCTGTTCAGCGGGGTCGGGGCTCTCATTCAGAAATGCACGAACACACCGTTCTGGTACAGAAAGCCATTCACCGAGGCGGGACGCGCGAACCCATTCCAGCGGGGCGCGTGCCTCTCTGGAAAGTGCCTCCCGGATGTAATAAACAGCGTTGTCCGTTTCGGGGCCGCATTGGTCTGACGGCTCCCTGATCACAACTGGTGCGGGAGCAGGCTTGACGGGCTTGCTGGCGCTCACTTTTTTTTGCACCGCCTTCTTGCCCTTCTTCACGATCTTCCGCTGCTCTTTTCTGTCGGGCACAGCGTCAACGAACGTTGCGGCGGCCGACACGGTAATCTCGCCCAACTTGACGGCATCGACCACAGCCTTGTCCCCTTTGTCGAGGATGTGCTTGGCAGTGTTGACGGATCGCGGAGATACGTTGAAAATCTTGGCAGCGGAGTCAATTGAGGGTACGCAAACTTGCGTACCCTCGCTCTTCTTGTGCTGGTTGTCCCCTTGCCGCATCTTGGCCACGTCCGCCGCGCACTGCGCCCGCTGGCTAGGGGTGAGATTCCGGCGATGCAGGTTGTGCGATAGAACGTAGGCAATCGGATCGTCGCAATTTTCGACCTCGCAGAAGTCGGGCTGAATGTGAAGTTCTTTGCAGGCCAGCAGGCGATTGCGACCGTCCAGTACCTTGCCGTCCAGCAAGGCGATGAAGGTCTGCAAGCCGTGTTCGGATATGTCCTGCTTCAGCCCGGCGAACTCTTCCGCCGACATCATGGGGAAGATGCTCGCTGCGGGGTGAGAGGAATAGTTATAGTCGGCCAGCGACGCCACCTCGGTGGTCGTCAACGGCAGGACGCCAGAGGCAGCGTCTTGATCTGCGGCCGCTGCCGGGATGAGATTGGGCATAGATGATCTCTCCTTTGCGGCCGGTGTCCTGGTGGGGACCGGCCGAAAAAAATGCGCCTCAAAAATACTCGACGATGTTGCTGGCCTTCCGCCTTCGCCGCGGGATTGGGGCTGGCGGCTGGACGGTACGCCGCTGCTCGAAGACCGCAATGTCGGCCTGGTCGATGAGGTAGCGCGGCTTGCCCCCGCGCCGAGTGCTCACGTCAATGGCGCGCAACTCGCCAGAACGAACCCACGAGAGGATTTTGTGGGCGTCAATCCCCCAGCGCGCGGCCAATTCCGGCGGGGTGATCTTTGTGCGGCCATCCAGGGGGCGCAACTTCACCGGCAGGCCTCCCTATCTTCGACGATGCGATGCAGCTCGCTGCCAATCCGTTCGGCATCCGCCAGCGTGAAAACCCGGACGTCTCCAGCCATTCCGGCGGGTCGGATGTCCCGACTACGGATAACGTAGAGAACCCGGTGGAGAGGAACGCCGTGTCGCCGGGCAATGTCGCCGACACTCAGAATGTCGAGCGTACCCTCCATAAGAAGGCCCTCCCGTGAGATTCGTTGCCGAGTGTGCGGTACACTTTGCACCGCACAAATCATTCAGGCTTCTCACGGGAAGGCGTAACTATTCGAGTTACGCCAGTAACTTTTGGAGTTACGGGCGTAACTCTCCGCGCTCCGGCATATCGAAAGACCAGGCCGGGGTGGAAAGCTTCGGAGCGTACGTGAAGGTTCCCTTTTCGGAAGAAATGCTTTCCCTGAAGTGTTGCGCCAGCTTTGGGGCTTTGTTGTCCTCCAGCTTCTTGTAGGCCGTTCTAAGCGCTGAGTAAATTCGGGACCGGAGTCTGTCGGCATCGCTGTTGAGGTCCCGCACGTTGTTGCCGAGGCCCCTTGCCGCATGGACTCCAGCAAGGATTTCGTTCTTTTCCCTCTCAAGCCGTTCCTGTCGGCCCGAATCGTTGCACTGCTGGGCGTCCTCCAGGTCCGTCTCGACTTCTTGCAACCGCTCCTTATACTCATGCAGCGCCCGCTCATCCAAGGTCGGCTGGTTGCTCCATTTCCTGAGGTCCAGGCTTTCGACGACCGTTTGCTCCGCCGCCTCGGTAGCGCTCTCGGGGGCCGCGTCGGCAACAAGCTCTGCAAATCCAATCGCCACCCCGGGCCGGCGAAGTAACTGTTCGATGTAATTCAGCCCGGTCAGGCATGCCAGCCGAGCCCCTTCTCCGAAACCCTTGATCTCGTAGAACGTCCCATCAGGTGCAAAAAGGAAATCCGGCCCCGGGTTTGTCACGAACCCAATCGGTCTTTTCTCGGGTTGGCTTTCCGGTTGTTTCTTGCTGGCTTCGATCGCGTCCCCAACCGAAGCCATCATCACCGCTAGTTCCCCGATCACCGAAAGCTTGTACGCCTTCTGGTGCACCTCCGGCCAGTCGGGGCAAGAAAGCCGCTCCAGGTGCGCCAGGAAATGGTGTCGAACGGTGCGCCCTATGTCGCTGTCGGCAATGGGGCACTCTTCCTGCCCGCGAAGCAACTCCCTTGCCTTTCCAATCCACTCGGGGAATTCAGCAAGGCTTGAAGGCGCAGCGGGAATACTTGTTTCATCGGCAGTAGATTGAGATTGATCGCTATCGAGCGAGGTTGGAGTTGCCGCGCCGGCGTTGCCGGTCGCCTGATCCGGTGCCGGCGGCGTCGGTTCACTTGCCTTCGGTTCAGCTTCGGCCGATGGGAACGGGACTCCCTTCTTGTGTCGATTCAGCGCTTTCCATCCGCGCTTGCCGCACTCGCCTATGTCAGTGCTGGCGTAGTACATCGCGCCGTCGGCAAGAGTCGGTTCGCCGTGCGCAGCGTTCTCGATCCGTTATAGGTTCCGAATTTCGGCGGCAACATCGGCGGGAAAACTGTCGATTTCCTGGTCGGCGCGCTTCAAGCCCTTTTCCATCTGCGCCAACAGGAGAATGCAGCAATGGAAAACTTTCGAGACTTTGTCCGGCGGTGCTTGGGCGAGCGCATCACCAATAGCCTTGGCCGGCGCGAAAACCTCAGAGATAAGCCATTCCATGATCACCTGCTTTCTGCCGGGCGACTGGCCGGCGGCCGTGATGCAGGTGAGAACCACGGCGCGCCGGTCAGTCTGTGCGGTAGCTGGCCGCAACCCGGCAATGCGTATCCTACTTGGTTTCCTCGGTTCCGAAAAGCCACGTCCTGACGTGGTTGCTGACGGCCCGCAAGCGGTCGTCCGAGATTCGCTCCCGATATGCGGCCGCCATACTGGCATCAGCGTGGCCCATGATGGCGTTGACGGCTACCTGGTCTTTCGAGTCGCCGGCCACCGTCTCAAAGGTGTGCCGCAAGCAGTAGAACCCCAGCCCCGCCCGATAGAGCTTCACCTGGTCCAAGAGCTTGCGGAACTCCCGGGTAAGGGCGTCATTGTGCCATACGGTCGTTTCGGTCACTACCGCCGTTGTCCAGCGTCGCCCCCGGGGAGTGAGGAAAGCCAGGCCAGCGTTCCCCTTGACTGCCGCCTTGGGCCGCTGGGCGACGGCCTGGGCGACGGCAGCGACCGTCTCAGGCCACAATGGGCAGCGTCGGGATATGCCGGTCTTGGGCCTCGGGAACGTGACCCAGCCGGCCTTAAGGTCCAGGGCCTTAGTCGGCAAGTGGGTTAGGTCGCTGTTGCCGAATCCACAATTCACCCCTAGCAGGACCATCGCTTTGAGTTGAACCGGCGCCGCCTTCAACAGCGCGGACTTGCTCCGCCTCGAACATCTTGAGCCCCTTCTTTGCCCGGTTCAATCGCATGGTGTTCAGGCTGGGTTTGGTGAACCCGGGCCCGAAGCGGACAGGGGCGGTGATCAGGTTGGCGTCGTAGGCGAAGCGGAAGACGCCCCTGACCTTCTGGATTTCGTCGCCGAGCCGGGCCGGACCCCATTGCTTCGCCATTGTCGCCCGAAGCATCTGGAAGTCGTCGGCGGCCAGGTCGTCCACGAGGCGGGTCAGGCCGAGCCACTTGGCGAGCCGGTCACAGGTCTGGTAGAGGTCCCCGAAGCTCCTGGGACTCAACTCGCCGGAGTCCAGCCGGTGCCGCTTGTGGGTGAGGTAGGCGTTCAAGAGGTCCTTGACTATCAAGCCCGCCTGCGTTTTTCGAGGGGTTCGGCCGGCCAGGAGGTCATCCTTCTGGTCGAGCCAGAGGGCGAGGGCGGCCTTTCCCTTGGGATCCTCGGCCACATTGCCGAAGTAACGGGACCGGCCGCGAACCTTCTTGTACCAATACCCCCGGGGATGGACCGATAGGGGAAAGTCGGGCCGGGGCTTTCCCACTTTGCCAGGGCGGGTTTTTCGAGTACTCTTGGGCATGGGCGTTTTCCCTTGGGTTTGGGGGCTTTCGGGTGTACAACGGGTGTACAAGTGATAAACCTGATTGTACCGCAACCCGTGGAAACGTCAAGAACCGTCGGGAAATAGCGGGTATTCCGGCCGGGCGGGGTGGTGGTGTTAGCAGCGTGACCTACAAGCGACGCAAGGTCGGGCCGGAGCTGAACACCGAGCGGAAGCGAGAGCCGTTATAATTCGCGATCTTGGGATTCAACCACAACACAAAATCGTAGAAGGCACGGATGATCGGCAGTTCTTCGTCGCGGGGCACTGGCGATTACTTACGAGACGGAAAATGGGCTACAAAATCGCACGCCGCCGACCACGAGTACACGGTGCCCGGGCGGGGGTAAAAGGGAAAAGAGAAAAAGGGCAAACGGTAACACGGCGAGAGGCCACGCTATTACTGAGTCCTGGCAACGCGGAATCCTGTGAGGTTGCTCCGGAGGTCCGGCGAGTCCACGCCGCGTACGGCGGAACGGGCGAGGCCCGGCCCGTTGCCCCAGGAACCGCCACGAAGGACACGGTCATCTCCGGTGTCTGAGCCGGTTGGGTCGTCTGCAGGGGAGGCGGCGTAATATTCCGCCCCGTACCAATCCGCGCACCACTGCCAGGCGTTTCCGTGCATGTCGTAGAGCCCGAAGGCGTTCGGCTTGAATGAACCCACCGGCGAGGTGAACACATAGCCGTCGCTGGCTTTGATCGTCCATTTCCAATCCGGGAACTTCGCCTTGGCCGTGGCGTCGGCCACGTTGCCGACTTTAGCCAAGGTCTCGGGATCGTCGCCGCTATAGTAGCGGGTTGTCGTCCCCGCACGGCAGGCGTATTCCCATTCGGCCTCCGTGGGCAAGCGGTAGGTCTTGCCTTCCTTGCGGCTGAGCCACTTGCAGAAGGCCACTGCATCGTTCCAGCTTGCGTTGACCACGGGGTGCTCGTCGGTCTGCTCGAAACCCGCGTTCCGCCAGGAATACTTCGCGTTGAAGCCAAACTCCTTCTTCTCAGGGTCCCAGCCCCAAGCCCCCGGCCCCTCGCCCTTCTCTGCGTCCGTCTTGTACCCGGAATCCTTGACGAACTGGCGGAACTGGCCCCGCGTGACGTGGTAGGTGCCCAGGTAGAACGGCTTCGTGATCCGCACCCGGTGCTGCGGATGCTCGTCCTTGACAACCTCTGCGTTCAGAAGGTCCTCGCCATAGGTCTTGTTGAAGAAGGCAGCCGTGTCCTCCGCCGACTCGCCGCTGCCCATCTTGAACTCGCCCGCCGGGATGAGCACCATCTCCAGCTTCACGCCGCCGCCGAGATCGACGGCGATCTGCTTGTCGCCGCCCGTCTCCTTGGATTCCTGCGCGGTTGCGAGGGTAAGACTACCGAACGCCGCGAGGGCTACCAACGCGACTGCAAATACTTGTCGGAACATGGGCCACACCTCCTTCAGCGAAGCCAACAGCGGCGGCTCGCCATGACGCACGGTGCCAACGGCCAAAAGCATTCCCCCGCACTGCAACCAGTTTACTGGCGTTTCGTGCTGCAATCAATCACCACCTTCCCCGTTCCTCCCTTTCGCCCCGGAGACCCTGTGTGATGATCGCTACCCTTGAACCCTCTTCCCCATTTCGTCAGGGGCTTGGGTGGAGAACTGCTGTGGCCGCTCACCGGAACTCGGCCCCCGCCTGACAAGAAGGCGGGCGGGCCAAGACCGATAGGACCCCAGCATTAGCCCCCACCGTTGAGGCTATCCGCTTGGCGGTGCCAGCATGGCAATTCCATCAGAGGGGGCTTCCAATCCACGCATGGATGTGGTATCATCATCGTAGTCCTGACCCACTTCAGCTAGGCTTGCCGCACGCATACTCTTAGCGGCTCTCCCAGCGGTTGCGTCTCAGCACCGCTCTGCCTCGCAAGACCCGCGCCGAATCGTGGCGGTCCAGTGGGCAATCAGTTGTAGCTGGTTACGGGGTATTCTGCCCGCGGATGCTTTCCACGCAAGGATGCGAAACGATGCTCTCGCTTGCGATTGTCGATGATTTCAGAATTGCCGAGACGGCGACGGAGTGCCTGCGGGCCAGCCCCTATAAGGTGCTTGCAGGGATGGCGTGTGAGTGCGGCGACGGTGTGCTATTCCTGAGAGGTCAGGTGTCCAGCTTTTACCTGAAGCAACATGCCCAGGAAGCCGTGGCCGGGGTCAACGGCGTGACTCAGGTGGTCAACGAAATCGAAGTGGCCTGATGGGGGCAGCTATCATTCGCATCGACTTGGTGGATAAGACGGCCAGCGTAAAGCACGTCGAGTTCCAGGTGGTCCCAGTGACCAACGGCAAGGACTTCGCCAACTTCGTCGGCCGACGACCCCTGGCATTTCCTGGCCGAACTATACCGGCTTGACGTTCTCGGCACACGGGCCTTTCGGACCCCGGCCTTCCGTGTAGGACACCTTTTGCCCTTCACGCAGTTCCTCGAAGGTGACCCCCTGGAGGGCTGATGAGTGGAAGAACAGGTCTTTCTCGCCTCCCGTCTTGATGAACCCGAATCCCTTGTTCGTCAACTTCTTGATTGTGCCTTCAGCCATTTGTGTGTTTCCCGTAGTGCTTGCTTGGATTGACGCCGCCCGGCTTACGATTGCCGCCAGCGTCGATTGGAAGAATTGTATCCGGTCACGGGGCCATTACGCAAGTGGGGTTCAAAGATTTGTGATCCATGCGGTTCCGCTATCGTTGCCACTTGTCTGGTGGCTCAAAAGGCTGAACCTGATAATCCACTCGTTGGAACTTGTGATCTAGGTCAAAAAGGAAAGATAACTGGACTGACGCTGGTCTCGTAACCAGCCCTCGTCCTTCGATTTGTCGATATCCGTCAACCAAATAATTGTGGCCGCTGGAACCGGAGCGTTCGCCTCGGTAGGGTAGGATGCCGTGGTCTTTCAACCAACGAACGGCGTCCTCCTCCGTCCACGTCGGCTTTGCATCCATCTGGGCGAAAACCGCCCATTGTTTGGCTTCTGCCTCCAAGCGTCTTTCGTGAAAGAATTGAATAGCTGACAGCGTGGTTCCCGTACCCAAAAAGGCGACCAGAAGGAGAATCGCCACTACTTTCAGCGGTCTGCGATGTTCTGTACCATTCAGATACAATGCCCACAGCCAACATCCCAACCATCCGAAGAGCGATCCCGCCAGACTACTGACCCTTTCCAGTGAAGATAACTGGAACGCAATGAAAATTGACTGGACGAGAAAGAGCAGTCCCAACACGAATAGAGTAAGAACATTTAGCCTATTCATCTCTTTCCTCCGTCTGGAAGACTCGGATGCCGGTTAAATCCATCCTGAGCGACTCGAACGACCTGATCGAAATCGTCGTCGGGCAGGGGCGGGTTCAAGACTTCGTGGCGGTGGTCTTTGAGGTAGGTCGGCTTGATGCCGCCCGGTGTCGATTGCCAGTCGTGGAGGAAAAGGATTTTCACGGGCTTTTGTAGCCGAGCTTCTTGGCCTGGGCGAAGTCCTCCTTCGCTTTGGCATTCTCGCCGTTCTTGTCGTAGACCCGGCCCCGCCCGTAATACGCCAGGGCATCCTTCGGGTCCAGCCGGATGGCCTCCGTGAAGTCGGTGATGGCTTTGTCGGTCTCCCCCCTCTGCCCGTAGGTCATGCCCCGGTTGCAATATGCATCGGCATACGTCGGGTTCACCTGGATGGCTTCCGTGAAGTCGGCGATGGCTTTGTCGGTCTCACCGTTCTGCCCGTAGGCGATGCCCCGGTTGTAATACGCATCGACACACTTCGGGTTCAGTCGGACGGCCTCGGTGTAGTCGGCGATTTCCTTGTCGGTCTCACCCTTCAGCCCGTAGGCAATGCCCCGGTTGCAATATGCATCGGCATGCTTTGGGTTCAGCCGGACGGCCTCGGTGTAGTCGGCGATTTCCTTGTCGGTCTCACCCTTCAGCCCATAGGCAATGCCTCGGTTGCAATACGCTGCGGCATACTTTGGGTTCAGCCGGATGGCCTCGGTGGAGTCGGCGATGGCCCTGTCGTAGTCGCCCTTCTGCCGGTAGGTCACGCCCCGCTTGTAATACGCCTCGACCAACTTCGGGTCCAGCCGGATGGCCTCGGTGTAGTCAGCGATGGCTGTGTCGTAGTCGCCCTTCTGGAATGCTAAAACGCCCTCCTGGAACGCCTCATTCGCACTCTTTGGGCAGCCACAGACCAAGAGCAAACCGAGAGCCAGAACGCAGAGCATGGTTCGTTTCACGGAACGCTCCCTTCGTAAAGCAGGAGTCTCCTCATCTGACAACTCCTTGAGAAGAGGGTCAGGCTCAGTACAACACCCATCGTGATAGCAAGTTTGCCGAAGAAAAGCAACGGGGGGTGTCGGGCAAGACTGGTTCTGGTATCTTTCCAGGAGCAGCCGATTTCTCCCCCTCCACAACGAATAACCAAAAGGGAGACACCGCCATGCACGACCAAGCCCAGTTCTTCGTGTACCCGGCCCCGGTCGGCGGGGTGGCGTTCATCGTCGGATGGGTGCTGATGGCGATTGGGGCACTGGGTCTGGGGCAGCGGTGAACTGGCCGCCACCCCGTCGCCGTCCATACGCCACTTGCTCCGGTTTCCATTCTGGGGGATAATGTGCCAGGTTCCGGCCCGGTTCGGCTTCGAAAGGATAATGACGATGGCAAAAGCGAAATCCAGCCCCGGCGAAATCCGGGTATCGGAGCGAGTCTACCAGTTCAAGATCACGCTCAGAGGCATCAAACCTCCGATCTGGCGGCGAATCCAGGTCAGGGAATGCGCGTTGGATGAACTGCACGGACACATCCAGACGGCGATGGGGTGGACGAATTCCCATTTGCACCAGTTCACGATCGACGGCGAGTCTTACGGCGTCCCGGCACTGATGGAAGAGGACTTCGAGGCGATGGAGGATTCCACTGCCACGAACCTGAGCGACATCGTGCCGGGGGATGGCAAGCGTTTCCGATTCAAGTACGAATACGACTTCGGTGACGGCTGGGAGCATGAGATTCTCTTTGAGGGATGCCTGCCTGCCGAGAAGGGAGTTCGCTACCCGCTTTGCGTCGAGGGCGGGCGGGCCTGCCCGCCTGAAGATGTGGGCGGCACCCACGGCTACCAGGAGTACTTGGAGGCGATGGCGAACCCCGAGCACAAACGCCACAAGGAATTCAGGGAGTGGAGCGGCCCTTTCAATCCAGAGACATTCGATGCCCAGGCCGCCACGACACAGATGCAGGAAGGCTTGCCGGATTGGAGGGACGAGGAGTAGGCAGGACGTGTGAGGATTACACCGAGAAACGATGGGAGATGTGGTCATGATTAGCGGCCTTCGTCAGCGGTTCCTCGGCTTATGCCTGCCGCCTCTTGTATTCTGTGCGTTGGATGCCACCGTCACTCTGATGGGCCAATCCACCGAGTATTGGCAAAACCAATGGGCCGATGTCAACGAAATCGCACCAACCTTCCACTACCTTCTAACGGTTCACCCCGCAGCCTTCGCTGTTGGGATGGCAGGGTGGGCTGTGATCTTCGTCATGGTGCTGTTCTTGTTGCCCGATACTTTGGCCCTAATAGTGAGTGTCGCTATCGTGCTTGGCCACGCAGGGGGCACAGTCGCCTGGCTCGGCTACCACTTCAAGTTCAGCTACCAAATGTGCAATGGTCTGGCTCTTCTCGCCGCAGTCGCTATAGGGACAGGAGTGCGTTGGGGATGGCAGGCCACTCCTAACGAGGCACTGCGGCTGGACCGAATGCCGCAGGTTTGGCGGTGGACGCTGATACTTTTGCTGGGCGGCATCGGTGTTTATCTGTTTCTATGGCCGAGGTCGATTGCTTCGTGACGGGGAAAGTGCCGTCCCGACTTTCTCAAGGAGGCATTCCATGCACGCCAAAGTCGAAGTGCCCATAGCCTTCTCGGTACGGAACGAACACGAGTTCCTGCCCATCCAGCACTTGATGGCTCGGCTGAACCCGAAGCTCCTGGTCAAGGAGGTGGCGACCGGAGTACATGTCGAGGGGGGCGGCACCGTGCATTGGGGCCTTGTGTACCTGACCGGCGAGCCGCCCAGCAAGAAGATCGGATGACGAAGGGAGCAAACGACATGTCCAGCGAAGCAGAACCCCTCCTGGCCCAAATTCAGACTCTCTTGGCCGAAGGGCGCAAGATCGAGGCGATCAAGCGTTATCGGGAGGCAACCGGGGCCGGGCTGGCGGCAGCCAAGGAAATGGTCGAGGCCATCGAGCGGGGCGAACCGTTGCCCAAGACAGAACCGATGGGTTCCTCTTCCGAGATGGAGATTGTGTCCTTGCTCACGGCAGGCAAAAAGATCGAGGCCATCAAGCTCTGCCAAGAGCGAACGGGAGCAGGACTGAAGGAGGCGAAGGATGCCGTTGAGGCCATCGCCGCAGGGCACGGTATCGTCGCTCGCCCAGGATCGGGCTGCCTGGTCGTCTTGCTCCTTTTGACGGCGATCTCGGTGGCTGCCCTGGCACTGACCGTCAAGCACGGCGTGGTGGAACTCCGCTATGCGACCACAGAAAAGAAGAGCGATTCGGCCACCTTCGCCAGCCCGCTGATCGTGTCGATCCCGAAGGGCGAGTACAAGTCGGTGGAGTTCACGGAGAACGGGAAGTCGGTGAAGAAGGTGGAGACGGGGAAGAAGGCAGACGCCAAAGAAAAGCCTGAACTCCAGCGGCGGGAGGTTTTCTTCTCCGGGCATGTGCAAGGCGTCGGGTTCCGCCAAACCACTTCGACCTTGGCGAACGGGTTCACCGTCAGCGGCTTTGTGAAGAACCTGCCGGACGGGCGAGTGCAGTTGGTTGTCGAGGGCCAACCGAAGGAAGTCGAGTCGTTCCTGGCGGCAATTCGGAAGAAGATGGAGAAGAACATCAGCAAGACGGAGGAGAAGACCAGTCCGGCAACCGGCGAGTTCCGGGGCTTTGGGATTCGCTGATAGGCTGGGGTTATGTTCAAGACCTATCCCAGAACCCTTGAGAGGTACGCCAGAACGCGAACTTCCCCCGGGTTCTGGAATAGGTTTTCATACTCGTAGAAATCACTTCTTCGCAGCCGGTTTGGGCGCGGCGGGGGCAGGGACCACTTTTTTCGACGCCTCTTGGGCGGCAGCCAGGCTATTCACCTGCCGCTCCAGACCGGTGATGCGGGCCTGCAATTCGGCCTCGCGCTGCTTGGCGGCTTTCAAGGCGGCCTTCATCTCCAACTCGACGGTCTCCAACTCAACCCGCCGCCGGGCCTCGGCCAGCGACTGTTCAAGTTCCTCGACGGCCAGCTTGCGGGCCCTGACCTTCGACTCGGCTTCAGCAAGCTGCTCTTTGGCCTTGTAGGCGTCCTTCTGGGCTTCGCTCACCTTCTCTTGGGCGGCTTTCAGCAAGGTCTTGACCGCCGCAACGCGGCGCGCCATCGGGGACAATTCGGGGGCCACCGGGGCAGCCGCCTTGGCCGGGGCAGGCTTCGCCGCCACGATCGCAGGCTTCCCAACGACGGGTTTTACGGCAGCGACCGCGGGCTTCGCAGCGGGAGCGGCAGGTTTCGCGGCAGGCTTCGCAGCAGCGGCAGCGAGCTTCGCAACGACGGGTTTCGCAACAGCAACCGCGGGCTTCGCGGCGGGAGCGGCAGGCTTCGCAACAGCAACCGCGGGCTTCGCGGCGGGAGCGGCAGGCTTCGCGGCAGCGACCGCAGGCTTCGCACCGGCAGGCTTCGCGGCAGCGGCGGCAGCCTTCGACTCGGCGATCTTCTGCTGGATCTCCTTCTGGCGAGCCTCTCGGATCACCCGTAACTCCGCCATCTTCTTCTGCGCCTCTTTCTGCGCCGCTTCGGCGGCCGCGCGGGCCGCTTCGTACTTCTTCTCCAGGTCCGAGGGGGCCGCGGCAGGCTTCGACGCGCACGCCGGCGACTTCGGCGGCTCGGCCGACCAGATCCGGGAAGGCATCAGGCACACGACCAACACCAGGGCAGTGAGCACTCGCAACATGGCTACATCTCCTTCAGGAATGGGGAAACGGGGGGGAGAAACCACACAGGCGGGAACACGACTTTGGGGAGGGACCGGCAGCCGGCAACCCGGCTCCGAATATCGGATTGTATATTTTCGTGGTAGTTTGTCAATGACCCGCATGCGTGATTGGTTTGGTTCTATTCACGCTCAACCATATACCAAGTAACGACTTGCGGGGCACCGCCAATCTTTCTGCGCCCGCGCGGGAAACATGGGGATAAGTCAGCCCGCATGCTGGACGCCCCAGGTTCTTGGGGTCGGCATTGGGGGCCAGCCTGGGCACCCAGGCTGCCAGCGAAGCTCTTGCGGGCTGCCGGACGAGGATTCATACCCTTGTCAGGTAGGACATAACCTCTCGCGCCGCCGCAGCAATGCGCGGCGCGTCGGGACGATAGGCGTTCTCCAGCACCGGCGAGAACGGCACGGCCACGTCGGCCGATGCTACGCGGCGGATCGGGCAGCGGAGATACTCTCCGAATCGCTCCAGGATGCTGGCGGCGATTTCCGCGCTGACGGACCCGGTCTTGGGACCCTCCTCGACAATGACGACGCGAAGCGGATCGCGGTGGACCTGGAATCGAAGGTCCATAAGCCGACGCTCTTGCACCGGCGGCCACGATCGATTATAGTAGTCGCTGCACACTAAGGGCTGTCCCACCACGCCCGTCCTACCCCTGCCTCCCCAACCCCTGCCCCCCGGAGGAACGGTTATGCACGCCTGCTGCCGCGTCGTTCTGTTCTTGGTTGCGTTTGCAGTGTCCCCGACCGTCGGCATTTCGGCCGATACGGCGGGCCCGCAAGATCCCTCGTACCTGCGGGGGGCGGAGGCCCGGCTGGCCTTGGCCGAGCGGACGCTCGAGCTGGTCCAGCGCGCCGCGCCGCGCCCGCAACTGGCGGCTGAGCTGGAAGGCTTCAAGCGGAAGGTGGCCGAGGCCGCGGGCCTGAAGCAGCCGCCCGCCCAGGAACTCTACAACCAGGCATGTCAACTGCGCCGAAAGATCATCCTCTCGCACCCGGCCTTGGATTTCGACCGCCTCCTGATCAACAAGCGGAGCGCTCGGCTGCCCGAACACATGTGCGACCAGTACCTCGGCCGCCACAGCCAGAAGGCGCCGGGGCTGGTGTTGCTCGACTCGTGGAAGGATCATCCCCGGGAAACGCCGCTGACCGAAAACAAGCTGCCCCCCGGCGGCCTGATCCATCCCGATCTCTCGTTCGACGGCAAGCGGGTGCTCTTCGCCTTCGCCGACCACTCTTCTTCCCGTGCGGGCCAACTACGGGCCTACTTCATCTACGAGCTCTCGCTGGAGTCCGGCGAGGTGCGGCAGGTGACGGGCGGGCCTGGCGACCCGCGGACCGGGCTGAAGGACCGGCAGACCGTGCTGGTCGAGGACTTCGATCCGTGTTACCTGCCCGACGGCGGCTTCGCTTTCATCTCAACCCGCAGCCAGCAGTTCGGCCGGTGCCACGGCGGCCGCTACGTGCCCTCCTACACGCTTTTCCGCGGCGAGTTGGACGGTTCGGGCATCCGCCCCTTGTCGTTCAACGAGGCGAACGAATGGGGGCCGAGCATGCTGCACGACGGCAGCATCATCTACACACGCTGGGACTACATCAACCGCCACGACACGATCTTCCAAAGCCTCTGGACGACCCGCCCGGACGGCACCGCGGTGGCCCATTACTACAAGAACAACTCTCGCAGCCCTTGCCTGGTCGGCCAGGCGCGGGCGATCCCCGGCTCGCACAAGGTGGTGGCCACTGCCGCCGCGCACCACGGGCAAACGATGGGCACCATCATCGTCGTCGATCCGCACAAGGGACAGGACGGCGGCGAGCCGCTCACCTGGATCACGCCGGAACTCGGATTCCCGGAATCGGGCGTGCCCCAGGGCATCACCCGCACCCCGGATCCGCTCCGCGACGAGGTCGAGAGCAAGCCGGCCCAAGCCGGGCGCGGCAGGGGCCGCAGCGGCGGCCGCGCCGCCACCCCCTACCCGCTCTCCGAAGACCTTTTCTTCGTCGCCTACCCTCACGAGGGCGAACTGGCGATCTACCTCGTCGATACGGCCGGCGGGCGCGAGCTGATCTACGCCGATCCGAAGGTCTCCTGCTTCGACCCGATCCCGCTCCGCGCCACCCTGCGCCCGCCGGTCATGCCCTCGATGATCGCCGGACGGGAAAAAGAGACGACCGGCCGGTTCTTGATCCAGGACGTTTACCAGTGCAACTACCCGCTGGAGCGCGGCACGATCCGGCGGCTGCGGGTCAACGAGATCATCAGCCAGCCGACCAGCTCGTTTCCCGTCCGCAGCGCGGTGGCCAACGAGATCGTCAAGCGCGTGCTCGGCACGGTGCCGGTGGGCGAGGACGGCTCGACGGCCTTCGAGGCGCCGGCCGGCACGCCTTTGCAGCTCCAACTTCTCGACGAGAACGGCATGGCCGTCATGACCATGCGAAGCGCGGTCTACCTGCAGCCGGGCGAGCAGGCCTCCTGCGTCGGCTGCCACGAGCCCCGCAACACGTCGCCGGTCGCCGTGGTCCGGCCGGCCTCGGCCAAGGTCCACAAACTGACCCCGCCGGCCGGCCCTTCGTACGAGGGCGGCTTCAGCTTTGTCCGCACCGTCCAGCCCGTCCTCGACCGCTACTGCATCGGCTGCCACGGATTGGGGAAGACCGAAGGCGGCCTGGATCTGCTGGGCACGATGCAGGACACGGCCACCGGCGGCCGAAGGCAATCGAGCCGCTCGTTTACGGCGTCCTACGATTCGCTGACGCGCCGCGGCCTCGTGAAG
>JBEKCP010000045.1:0-17885 GCA_050014815.1 Thermoguttaceae bacterium
ACAACAACAGTGTCACCTGCATCGCGTCTTCCGCCCCGTGATGGTCGCCCAGAATCCGCAGGCAGACGCCGTAAACCATCGCCCCGTACCGGGCGACGATCTCCCGAAGTGCTTGCTCCGCCTGCATTTCGGCGTAAACGTGCAGCAGCTCGCCATCGGTCCAATCGGCTAGCCTGGCCCCCTCGACCGCTGGGTGATTCGTGTTGAACGGGAACTCGCTCATGGTGTGCCTCTACCTTAATAACAAAGCTGAAGGCGATTGCGCCGCAAGAATCGCAAAAGATTCATCATGGCGGAAAAGGCATTCCCCCTCTATAGGTGGGAAAGGGGCTTTGGTGGGTGCGAATCCGCTAGTCCCCCATTGTAATCCCCAGGCCGTGGCAGTGCCCGCCCCAGACTGGCTGAGAACCTAAGCGCGAGCCTTGGACCATGTAAGACATTGGCTCATAGTCCCTGTTCACTCGCACATGCAGTAGAGCATCGCTGCCACGTGGGCGAACATTCGCCGGCCGCTGAAGACCAGCATGTTGCCGCCGAAGCTTTCCAAGTGGTTGACGGCCACGATCGTGAAGCCGTCCTCGCCGCCGGGCTTGATCACGGCCGTAACCCCGCGGCTGCCCGAGGCGAATAGGTACGGCCCGGCAAGCGTCAGGCCGGGATAGACCTCGCCGCCACAGGCTGGCACATCGCGGCGGCGCGCGCTGGGCCCAAGCCGGCCGGCGAACCGCAGTTGGCCGGTCATTGCCTCGATACCCGAGAACAGGGTCTTGCCCGTCGCGGCATCGAGGCAGTAAATCTGATCGTAATGAACGACGAGCTTGCCGTCAGCCAGAAGCGGCGAGGGAGCGACCTGACCGCCGTACCAGCCGCCGCTGGCCCGGCGCTTCCCCAGCACCCGGACCCACTGGCGATTGCCCTCCAGATCGTAACAGACGAGCACGCCCGTGGGCAACCAGGCGTAGAGCCGCCGGCCGTCGCTACATGGGGTGGCGATGGCGTAGGTCAAGGCATTCGGCTTGGCCGCCCCACCGCTGAGCCGCTGCTGCTGGCCGGAGACGTTTGCGACCGGGATCTTCTCAACGAAGTCGGCCAGGTCCTTTTCTCTTATCTCGACTTGCGCTTCGCAGTCGGCCAGCTCCTTCTCCAGGGCGACGAGACGCTCAGCGTCGCCGGGCTGCCGCGCCCGCTCCGTCTTGTTGCGCAGAGTCTTCAAGGCGTCTTGTAGCGACCGAAGCCGGTCCTGGACTGGCCGCATTTGATGATGCCGGAGCACGTACTCCTCGACCATCCACGGGCCCACCTCTTCCGGCACGTCCTGCCGCAGATGGTGTTCCTTCCGCCAGAGGAGTTGTCCACGGGCGGCGTCGAGGCAGCTCAACCGGATGCCGTTGGTCAGCAGGAAGACCCGATTGCCGACGACCACCGGCGACGACTCGCCCGTGCCGACCTCGGTCTTCCAGGCGACATTCTCGGTGAGCGACCATCGGAACGGTGGCTCCGCGCCCGGGTAACGCCCGGTCCAGTCGCCGCGGAAGCCGACCGGGTGCTCGGGCGTCGGAAAGTACTGGGCGTGTCCCAAAGGCAGATCTCGCGGGGGCCGGGCCCGGGCAGATGCGATCGACGCCAAAACGGGGCCGAGAATCAGCAACAGTGCGGCTGCACGCTGCGCGCAGCGAGAAAGGACGCTTGGCATCACTTCAACCCAATACTATCTGACCTTTTCCACTTGCCGTATTCGTTTCCGCGGTTGGTGGGTGAGAAGAACTTTGCCGGTCGCTGCCTCCACCACCACCAGCTCGAAACCAGTCGGATACGAGAAACGCCCCAGATAGGCAATACCGTCACGCAGGATCGTGGAACGCATTAGCCCGTCATCCGGATTATTGGGGTCCACATCGAAACGAACTTCCTCCGGCAACGCCCAGATTTGCTCGGCGCCACGCGTGCTCAAGCGGAGACAACCATAACGTCCTTTGTCTTGAGACTTGATTTGCGGACGGATAGCCGGACCGAGGCGCGACGGCGTTGCCATACGGTCCCAGGAACTGCGGCCAGCCAGGCTCTGTTTTCGCGGCAGGCAACGGTTCATTCGCCGCGGCGCGATTCGCACCCGGCGGGTCCGCCGGCGCCGCCTGCAGCCTCTCTTTCGCCGGTCCCGCGGCCATCGCATGGCGCAGCGAGACACCTGGCACAGCCGCGGCCAGCATCACGCCGGCCGCAATCCAAGCCACCAGTTCCACTTTTGTCCAGAACATCATCGCTTCGACTCCTTGGAGCGTGGTCAACGCGCTCAGTGTATTACCCCAGAAGCGTGCTCGGGAAGACAGCCCGTTACGGCCTGCCGATCCCTTCCCATCGGCCAGTTCGTAAAGCATCAAGTGTCCGCTCCGCGGCGGCCTTGCCGGAGGGGTTGCGGTCGGTCAACGTCTTGAGTCGGTCCGCGGCGTCCAGGAGCATCCAGGCCTCGATCAGTGCCGGATCATCGTCCACGAGTCTCCGCAAGACCGCGTCCGACGCCTCCTTCTTCCCTTGGGCGGCCAAAACGACGGCCAGCAGAAGCCGAGGCCGGGTGGCCGTGACGATGGCGCCTCGCTGCATCAGGGCAAGACCGGGATCATTCTGTCCGCGGAACGTGGACTCGGGCAGCATGGCCAGCAGCGCCGCCAGGTGCTTCTCGGCCGCCGCATATTCCTTTTTCGCGGCGGCCGCCAGCGCCAAGAGATACCGTCCGCCGGGCAAACTCGCGGCCTTCTCCAGACAGCCCGCCGCCGCCGTCTTACCGGCCTCCAGCAACCAAATCGCCTTGTAGAGGTTTGCGTGGGGATCGCCCGGCTCACGGGCGAGCACCTTGTCGAGTCCGACCAGAACCTCAATCGAGTCTTTCTTGACTCGCATCAACTGCCGCGCGGCGTCGAGCAGCGTCTGCGGGTCTTCCGATGTGGCGAGCAACTGCCGGTTCATCTCTGCCGCCCGCGGCAGACTGGTGCCGTGTTCCGCCACCAGGTCGGTCGCTTCGGCGTACAGTCCGGCGCCGCCCGGCATGGTCTTCTTGACCCGCGCCTGCACGGCGGAGAACCGTCCGCACTCCTCGAAAACCTCGTGGTTGCCGCCCCACATTTCGATGTAGCCGATGGGGTTGGGCTGGTAAAGCACCTGTTTCGCGCCGGGCGCAATGCGATGGTCCTGGAGACGCAACACGTTCATGTCGGTCTCGGGCAGATACCATCCGGCAAAGTCGTGCCGGATACCGATGGCAAACAAACTGTTGACCAAACCCTGGCGAATGACGGTGTCTCGATCCCACGGCGCCAGTTTAGGGGCGCCGTGGCCTGTTACGGCGGCGGTCGGCATGATGACCTGAATCCCGCCTCGGGCGTTCTGTCGGAGCAACCACCATAGCTTGAAACCGCAACGGATGGGCAGCGGATTCTCGACGCGGGCAGACCAGGCGAGCGCCGCCGTTGCCGGATCCAGATGGACGGTTTGCACCAGTCTCAGATTCGTTGCCCGGCCGTAGCGGCGGGTCTCTTCCGGCTGGAGGAATTGGTCGAATCGCATGTCCATCGCCAGCGTGGCGCCGCCGCCCGCATGACGCACGATCGTGTAGCCGCACGTTTCATCGAAGTGCCGACAGTGTTCCCAGAAGGGAAACGACCACTGCCCGCCGCCCATCCGCCCGGGGCCGCGATCGAGGAGCTTGTCGTTGCGCCAGAAGAGGTCTTGGTTTGTCGGCTTATACTTCACCTCGACCAGCCGGCCGCCGAACTCCGGCAGAACGACGGCACACAGGTATTCATTCTCCAGGATAATCGCGGGCGTGGTATAACTCTCTTTGCCGTACAGTTTGGCAACCGACGGCCACGTGCTTCCCTCGTTGACGACGATCGGATAGGTGCGGTCTTCCGTTCGGACTTGCACCTCGGCCGACGTGACGATCGAAGACAACCAAGCCGCTACTACAATCGCCATCAACGTCGGCTTCATCGACCGGCTCCTTGTCGCAGCGTGATTGGTTCCGTTGCCTTGCTTGCCTCGCCCTGGCACTGGGCGTTGATGGCCGCGACGCGATAACACAACGGTTGGCCCGGCGGGGCGAGAAAATCCACCCATGCCTGTGGGTTCTCCGCCGCCCCTTCGATTCTCGGCGGGCGGTAGGCAATCGTCTGCCATCTACCGGTCTGGATACGCCGCTCAACGCGGAAGCCGATCTCGTTGTCCGCCACGTCCTTCCACGTGATACTCACTGCGTCGCCATCCACGATCACAACCGCCTTGACATCCGCGGGCGTTGCCGGAATCCCCGCGGTCGGCCACAACAGGGCCTCCGGACAGGTTCGGAGTTGCTCCTGGTGGTTGGCGACAAGGATCCGCGAGCCGTAGGCCTGAATCCGCGCCGCATAGCGGGCCATGTGGAAGCCCTCGACGCCGAAGCCGTCGCGCGCTTCCAGGCGCCCCCGCGTGTCGAAATCGTTCAGCAGGCAGGAATCCTCCAGCACGCAACCGAACACCAGTCGCCCTTTGCCGGCGCCGAGGTAACCCGGACTGCCAAGTTCTTCCGGGATCCCCAAGAAGTCGTTGATTGGCGAACCGTCGGGATAGCGGCCGCCGTTGGAACCGGGCGACATCGGCCCGGCCATCTTTGGATCATACGGATGGGTGCCGTCCGGTTTGCGACCGGCCCAAGCCGGCTTGACGCACGCGCTGCGGTTGCTGCGGCCTTCCTTCCAGGTCGGCCCCCAGGCCAGGTCCGGGCCGAAGTAGATGACCGCGCCGAACAAGAACCAAGTTGTCGTCAGCAGCACCATCATGTCATTCGCTCTCATGTGAGACCACCTCTTGCGAAACTGCGAGGTTATGTGTCGGCCCCTGTTGACGGCTGGGCCTTGGAAGGGTTTACGGTTTCCTTGCTCCAGTACTGAGTTCCGTTGCTCACTGTCCTTGACCGAGACATACAATGCAGCCGTCGGCGGTGGCGAGATACACGCGCCCCTGGGCAACCGCCACGCCGTCCTGCACTGGGGTCGAAGCGAGTTGAATTTCGGTCAGGACTTGGCCACTACGGGGATCCATGTGTTTCAGAAAGCCTTTCGCCGCGAGGGGGTCTTGCTGGTGGGGCCACCACGGGCGGACCAGTTCCGACAAGACACTCCGATCGAACATCTCTTCCGCTGGCCTGCCCGTCGGCATGGCCTTCGGCGCCGCGGGGACGTTCTCCGCCTTGAGTTCCGGCACTTCATATTTCTCCGGGGTCGGCCCTCCCAGCAGCAAGCCGTTTTCCGCCAACGCCATGGCCCAGACTTCGCCCGTGGCCGCGTGCCAGGAAACCGCAGACGGTCCGTCGGCGCCGAGCTTCGTGCCGTCGATGCAAAACACCGCCGAGGCGGGACTCGCGTCGGTCTTCAGTCCTGGCCAGGGCCCGGAGAGCTTCCCATGGCGGCTGAATCCGAACAGGTCATCCCCGCTCCAGGTCCACCGGTCGGCGAGGATCTGGCGGAGATACAAAGGGCCGCGAGATTTCATCGCGCTGGTGTTCGCCGTACTCAAGATCACCTGGTCGATGGGATAGAGGTAGTCGGGCAGCATCGGCTGATCCTTGGCAGGCGCCCCGGCGCGCCGCAAGTGCGGCGACACCGGCGCAGCGGCCGCGGCCTTGCCGGCCACCACGATCTTGTCGTGCAGATGGATTCCGCCGTGCTCGTCGCGCACGAGGACGTCGTTGGTGAACCTGCCCCGCGGCAGCGGCCGGTAGGCCAGTGTCTTGCCCGAGAACGGTTCAAACTCCCAGAGCATCACGTGCAACTGGCAGGTGTGTCCGGCTGTGGCGTAAGCCCGGTCGCCGTCGACCAGGATCGACCCGATTACCGGGTAGCGCGACTCGAGTTGTCCGTACACGCAGATCCGCTGGTCTACCGGCGCGATCCGCCGCCGCCAGACCAGCCGGCCGTCTTCGGCTGCCAGACAGTAGACCCAGCCATCGCGGCAGCCGAACAGACAGAGCCCCTTGTGGATGGTCGGCGGCGAGTCGATGCGGGCGCCGGCGATGTAGCGCCAGAGCACCTCTCCGTCGCTGGCCTTCAGTGCGGCAACCTGATGCTCATCCACCATCGCGACATAGACGTTGCCGCCGGCCACAACCGGCGCGCTGAGGATCTGGTTGTGATTGTGCTGGGCTCGCCACGAGTTGCGCACGATGGCCGCATCGGGCCGGTGCGCCAACGTCCGGCGCCACAGGACGCCCAGCTCGCGCGGCAGCTCCCCGCTGCCGGCGCACGAGCGGGCAGGGTCGCGCCGGAACATCGGCCAGTCCCCCGGCGAGTTGGGCCCCACCTTGGTCTTGCCGTAGACCGCTCCTTCTTCGAGCGGACCGGGCTTCTGGAACGCCTGGTCCGGAGGCAGCGGGTCCACCGGGCCAATCGCATACATTCCGCGCATCCGCCCGTTGCTGTGGGCGCAACCGCAGCCCTGCTCGGGCTGATAGACCAGGCCGTGCGCCACGGCACAGCCGGTGATACAAGTGATGTGCGGCTCGACCGTGCCCAGATATGAATGGTCGCGCACCAGATCAGCGGTTTCGCCGCGCGCGGGCGTACCGGCTTTCAGGGCGTCGAGAAACATCTGCTCCGTTAAGGCGCCTTGGGCGCAGGCCCACATGCCCATGCCGGCGTGCGACCACGGTCCGCGCCGTCCCGAGAGCCGCAGCGCCGATCCGCCCGTCTTCAGGTTGAAGACCCGCCCGTCAAAGAAGAAGAGGTTCTCGCCGGAGACGAGCGCGACCTCGCCCTGGGCGGAGACTTTGTGGAGCAATTCGCCGGTGTCGGCTTTCAGGACAACGGTGTGCTTTCCGGCGGCAGCCAGCACCCGGCCGCCTTCCGCGTCGGGGCGGCTGCGGCGGGCAAACCAGAGGCTCAGCGGCGCGCCCGGCTCGCCGAAGTCCTGGCCGTTCTTCTGCCACGACTCCTTACCGCTCGAAAGGTCCAACGCCAGCAATCTTTGCGCGGCGCCGCCGAGGAGTTTGGCAGCCTCGTCGGCGGCGAACAACTTCCCGTCGGCGACGGCAACACCAGCAACCGCGTTTCCGATCTTCCATCGCAGCTTGCCGCTGGCCGCCTCGAACACCCACACCTCGCCCTTTTTCAAATCGTGCAGCGCCACGAACTCGCCGAAGCAGTGCGGCCACGATTGGTCGTCGAAGTCGTTGGGCGCCTCCACCACATAGGCAACGCTGCCGTCGCGGAGGTTCGTCGCCGTCAACCGTCCGGCCTCGACGGTGTAAACCAGTCCGCCGTGCAAGGCCAGCGTCTGCCGGCGTTTCGCCTGGTGCCAGCCGCTCCACGGCCGCGTCCACAGCACGGTGCCGTTGTAGGCGTCGCGGCAAGAAAGGATCCAAGACATGCGGCCCAGGCTGCGCCAAAACTTCCCCTCGCGCACCAGCGCCCCAACCTCGTTATCGGCCAGCGAAACCAACTTTCCCTCGGCCGCAACGATGCCGCACATCGCCGCGTGGCTGCCCCACCAAGTGCTCGTGTCGCCGTCGAGCCACTGGATCCACAGGGCCTGAGTCTCGGGATTGATGGCCTCCGCCGCGACCTTTTCGTTGCCGGCGTTGCGGAAGCGGTTGTGGGGCCACTCGTCGCCCCAGGAACGCGACACCTTCAGCCGGACCCACTTGCCCACGGCATCGAACTGCTCGATCCGCGTCTGAAGTTTGGCGGCCGCAATCTGCTCGCGGAGGGCCTCCAGCGACGTTGCGGCGACAAGCACGACGCCGCCGGGCGACGTCACGCGGATCGACTCATTCCAAGTCAGCCCTGCCTTCTCCGCCGCACCGAGATCACCAATCACCAACAGATTCGCGATCCGGGAAGCGTAGGGCAGCGCGTCCAGGCGGTCTCGCTTCTCCACCGACGCCAAGCCGTAGAGCTTCTTGCCCGCGATGTGCTCGCGGGCTCTCAACGCCGCTTCGTCCGAAAGCGCCAACCCCTGCACGAGCATCTTGCCACCGTTGGCCAGCCCTGCCTCCAGCTTCCCGTCGGTCGTGCCGATCACCACGGCCAGCCCGGCCGAGACGCCGGTTTCCTTCACGACCTGCTCGGCGGGAATCGAGGCCAAGGCCGCGCCGGCCCATGCCACCATGAAGCCCCACACCGCCCCAATAGACTGCGCCATTGCGGTGTATCGAGTAGACATACTATGGTCCCTTTACTTTGGCGGTTTCTTGCCCTGCAACCGGCCGTTGGCGTCGTAGCCCGGCATGTCGTTCGACGCGCCGATCCTTGTCAGGGTCTCCGCCGGGCACGAGATGATCCGCGGGCGGCGATCGGGCCACGGCGCAGGCCGCCCCGTGGACCGGTCGAACGGCTTCAGCCCCACGATGATCTCCGAACTCTCCACCGCTCCGCCGGGATTGAACACGCTCAAAGCCCACGCCGTGTTCTCCGGCGCAAGGTCCACGGTGTAGGGCTTCGCGCCGGGAGAGGACTGCGTGAAGACCATGTCCCAGCCCTTGTCGCCAGGCCCCCCACCGGCGCCGTCCCGGCCATCCAGCTTGATCTTGAGGGTCCACTTGCCGCCGCCCTCGATGGTGAATCGGAAAAGCGGTTTCGTCACGCCGGGATGAACCGTTTCCGCTTTGAACCGATCGCGGAGATCGAACAGCACGCGGTGTTTGGCCACCGCGACGTACATCGGCCCGGAGGCCATCGTCTCGTTGGCGTCAAGTTCGAACACGCCGAAGGGCGCCTGGTCGTGCTTCAGATCGATGACGTAGTCGGCTTGATCGCAGGACCGCTCTTGGGCTGCCCGGCGGATGGGCACGAAAACGGCGACCCGCGGCGTATTGGCCAGGTGGGTCAGGTCGGTGTTGTCGCCGTGCTGGAACTTGTGGTGTTTCGCGACGTACCCGACCATGAGTTTCAGAACCTGGTTCGTCTGCGGCGTGTTGAGCACCACATGCCACGGTTGAAACTCGTAGGCGATCCGGGGGTCACGGGCGACCAGATTGTTGCGCTCGTGGAGCATCGGGCAGGCAGGGTTCTTGCGCGCGTCGCGTTTGAGTTGATACAACCACAGGAACTCGCCCTTCGTATCGGCGCGGCCGTACTGATCGCAGAATTTCACATCCGCGCCGAGGTCCGCCGCGCGGCCCCAGAAGAAAGGCCCTACCAGCCCCGCCATCCCCTCGGACAAGTCCGGTAGAAACCTTCGCGTCTGCTCAAAGAGCGTGGGGTTTTTCGGCGGATCCAGATAGAGCCGCGCCCAGTTCACCCGCGCCTTCTTGGGGCCTTTGCCGCAGTAGGGCCAGATGCCTTGATGGTGGATGAGCGGATGCGGGTGTCCCGCGCCCGCCTCTGGCGTATCGACATCGACAATGGTCAACTGCAGGCCCAACGGCTCGGACTTGCCAGGTTCATAGTACCGGCCTTCTCCGACCGCCAGGCAGGGATTCAAGGTAATCGACCATTCCAACACGTAGCCTTTGCCCTTCTCCAGGCGTTTCATCGCGCACTTCATGAAGCCGTTGTCCACCCACTCCTTGAGCACATCCCCGGTCATGACCCGGCCGTAAGAGATGTTCCCTTGCACCTTCCAACATTCACCCGGTTTGCTTGGATCCACCGGGCCGGTGACGGGGAACGACTTGTAGTCACCCTTCATGTTGGCGCAGATGCCGATCTCGAAGCAATCACCCCAATAACCCCAGTCCTCCTGGCCGGCGGGGCTTTTCCAGCAGGGCTTTTGCCGGTCCTTGTACTTCTCCGGAATCCACTCCTCGGTGTCCAGGTTGTAGAGGATGTCGTCGACGATCTCGCAGAGCACGTAGAGCCGCACGCCGTCGTGTTTCATTCGGACTGTGCAAGCCAGATCGGCCGGATCGTACTTCACGTTGAGTTTCTGGACCATGGTGTCGTGCGGCCACGGGTCGGCGGCCTGACGGATGACCAGGGCGTCATCCCATTCGCCCTTGTCAACCACTCCGTCCAAGACGGGCGCCTTTCCGAAAGGACAGTGGATTTCCGGCGGCGTCCATCCCTCGGGCACGATCGCCGGCCTCTCCGCGGCGGGCAATCGTGAAGCGAGAGACAGCAGAAAAACCAAACCACACCGGGTTGCGGAGCCACGAAGAGTATCGTTCACGGCGTCACTTGCCTTTCCGTTCGGCGGTGTTGTTGATCAGTCCCTCCTTTTCAAGCAGGCGCAGCAATTCGCCCAGCGAGTCGGGGCCTTGCGTGCTGTAGAGGCGGTCCGCACTCTTCAAAACGCGCTGCGTTGCCAGCTTTCCGGGCAGACCACCGAATTTGCTCCCCGTCTGCGCGGAACCGGCAAACTCGACGCCCTTGAAGGTCGCGTCGCGGGCAAGTCGAAACCCGTCGAACCCCACGACCACCAGCACAGCGCCGGCCTTGTGCATACTGACGAGCCATTCAATACGTTGCGCGTCCCGTTGGGCCTGTTGGTCGATCCATGGCGGTTGTGCCGCCTGCCGGGCATTGGGATCTTTTTCCGGCCAGAGGCCGCCGGGCGCCACCACCAGCGACCCGGCTTCGATCCTCGGCGGCGTTGAATACGCATGCGGGACGTCCACCTCGATTCCATTCATGCCGCGCAACTTGCCGACGCGCGGGCCTATGACGACCGCTTTCCGGCCGCTTGCCGTCAGAAGAGCCCGCAGCGCGGCATACGCATGGCCGTCGAACCCCTCGCGCAGTGCCAAGACCGCAGAATACGGCGGGGAGTTATCCGAGTCGGTCAGCGAAGTGCCCACGCGGTCCCGCATCACTCCGGCACGGATCAATAGCCGCGGACCATGGCAGATGCCGAGTACGGGAACCTTCTCGTTGACGAACTTCCGGCAGATCTCCAGGCTCGCGGGATATTTTTCCAGGTTGCCGGGACTGCCGCCACCGGGAATAATCAGCCCGGCGTACGGGCTGATGTCCTTCACCTGCTCCAGCAGCAGATTGACCGTGCCCGTGGGCGCCCCGTCCTTGCCGCCCACGACGACGTTTTCCTTTGCCGGCCCTGCCAGATCGAACTCGTAGCCCACGGCCCGTCCAACTTCGTACGGCACGTTGAACTCGTGCCGGTTCACCCCCTCGGCGATGAGGAACAGCAGCCGCGTCTTCCGCGCCGGCGCGTCGGCTCCGCGCGCGTCCGCCACGACCGCGAGAACCAATATCAAACTCGCGAGTATCCAACGAACCATGATCAGAGTTCTCCCTTTGCTCCCGCTCGATCCGCCCGGAGAGCGCCCGCTTGGACTCCGCAATGCGTTCTCCGCGAATCGAAGGAACAAGTTCCTCGTCATGGCGATTCCCTTCCGGTCTCTTTCGGTTGCACGAGGGCTTCCGAAGCATCGTGCCCCAAGGCCAAGGAAACCTTCTTGCCGACCTCGATGACTCGCGTTCCCAATTCGTTGCGGAAACGCTCCGGCGTGAAGTGCAGCGTCAACACCGATTGCCCGATGGCTGCCACGCAGTTGCCGGCGTAGTCGAACAGCGGCGCCGCAAAGCACAACACGCCCTCCGCGTACTCCTCCACGTCGATCGCATACCCTTGGCTTACGACCTGACGGAGATGAATGCGAAGTTCATCGAGGTCGCAAAGGGTGTGTTTCGTCTGCCGCACGAGACTGCGTTTGGCGAGTTGCCGCAGCAGCGGTTCGCCCGCATAGGCCAGCAGCACCTTGCCGGGCGCCGAGCAGTGCAACGGGTATCGGCCGCCAATCCGGCCCACGATCTTGACGTTGCCGGTCGCGTCGAAATGCTCGATGTAAAGCACTTCGTCGCCGTCGAGAACGCCCAGCCACGTGGTCTGGCCCGTCGCCTGCCACAATGCCCGTAGAGGCTCCTCCGCGGCGACGCGCGGTCCCAAGCGTTGGATCGCCTTGCTGGTGTGGTGGAAGGGGCGCAGGCCGATCGCATACTTCGGGCCTTCGCGATACCGAACCACCCATCCCTCGGTGTGCAGCGTAGACAGCAGCCGGATGGTCGTGTGTTTGTTGACGCCGATTTGTTCCGCGATCTCCGAGACGCCCAGCGGCCGATCGCTCTGGCAGAGCAGTTCGATGAGGCGAACGGCCTGCGTGACGGCCGGGGCGGAGTACGATCTGATGCCTTTGGTTGAGTTCATACTTGGATTTGCGGTAGGGGGAATCACTGTAGTGCCAAGGCCTACGCGAAGAGCCTCCGTGAGGGCGAAGCGGTGTACAAGTTGCTGCGCGCGGGCGGGTTCGTGGCGAGGCCGGTGGCGGGGCGGTGTGGTTCGCAAGCGTATCTGCGATTCACACACGTAACGGTTATAGCATAACCGCGGCGATTGCCGTGTCAACAGGCCGCATGAGAAATCCCGCAGAACTCGAGGGCTCGTTGAAGGCGATGTGCCCGTCGCTGCCGATCCCGAGGATCTGCAGGTCGATGCCGCCGCACTCGACGATCCGCCGTTCGTACCACTGACAGAAGGCGGCGTAGTTGTCGGTGGTGCCGGAGGGGATGTAGATGTTCTGCCTCGGGATGTTGATGTGCTTGAAGAAATTCTCGTGCATGAAGTAGTGGTAGCTCTGCCGATCTTTCTGCGTCAGTCCCACGTATTCGTCGAGGTTGAAGGTGGTCACTTGCGAAAAGTCCAGGCCCTCTTCGCAGTGCATCCGCACGAGTTCCTGGTAGAGGCCCAGCGGCGTAGAGCCGGTCGCGAGACCCAGGACGGCGTTCGGCTTGGCGTTGAGCACCTTGGCCACGACCCGGGCGGCGGCCTTGCTCATCTCCTCGGCGGTTTCTTTGACGATGACTTCCATGGAAAAGACCCTTCATGAGGGAGTGTATTGGTCCGTCGACCCTGGGCTTCCTTCAGGTTAGCCCTAACCCATAAAATAGCTGTCCCTACCGACCAATAGCTTCGTACTTTTCGTACCCAATCTACTGGATTGGATGACTCGAGGCAACCGCGCAACACGCAACACTACTGTCGCTATTCACTCTGCCTTAATCGCTTCGAGGAGCCGTTGTGCTTGCTCGGCATAAGGCGTAGCGGGCAGCTCGCGGAGAATGGCCTCCAATTCGGCGCGCGCGGCGGTGGCGCGGCGGCGCCAGTGTTCGAGCCGGCCCTCCAGCAGCGGCAGTTCAACCAAGGCGGGGTCCACGCGCACGTCCGGCGCAGGCGGCGCGAGCTTGGGCGTCACGCGAAACTCGGCCAGCGAGTCCGGCGCGGCCGAGAATCCGCCGACCGAAGTGAGCGACCAGGCACGCGCCTCCGACCCTACCGCGATGCACAGCACGTGCTTGCCTTTGGACAGCCGCACCGCGAACGGCTGGAAGGCAGAATCGGTCGGCGCCACCTGGATGGCCGTCCCGTCGAGGTGCCACTTCATGCTGCCCTGGCTGGCCGCGGCAACATATAGGACGCCGTCGGCCGGCACGTCGATCTCCCCGTAGGCGTAGGCGACGTGCGGCATTCCAATCCGGAGCGTGTTCGACCGGTAAGCATCTTGGTCGAAGTCAACTCGCAACGGCTGGCCGGGGAGCAGGTCCATCAGTCCCAGCAACATGGCCGCATTGTTCTTGATGGGCACGTCGAAGGTACGGAACGCATGGCCGGCGACGCTGAGCGTGTCGGCGGGCACGCTCCGCAGCGCGTCACCCTCGAGCGGAGGCAAATCGGCGGGCACCGGGCCGGCCACGCGCCACGCCGCAGGCCAAACCGGTTTCAGCTTGCCCGCCGCCAGCGCCTTGTCCACGTCCACGGGAGGCACGGCGTCGTCTTCACGCGCGCCGGCCAGGAAATGCTCGGGGTCAACCCGCAGCAGCACCGGGTGAAGGCCCGGCGAAAGGTACAGCGGATGATCGGCGGCCGCCTTATGGCCCGAGACCCACAACGTCAGGCCCCGGCCTTTCAGCCGCGGCAGCACGAGGCGGTCGCGCTGGGCGTCGATCAGGGCGTAGAACAGAGCGGAGCCATTGGGTCCGGCCAGCGCCGAGGGATCGAGGTGCGCCGAGAACACGGGCACGATGTCGCCGGTGCCCTGCAACTCGTGCTGGCGCTTGTAGCGCGGCGGATCACGATAGGCGTGGGCACGGGTGAGCGGCTGGAACTTCGGCCCGCTGCCGCCGCTGCGCAGGGCGTCGCCGACGCGCGGGCGCAGCGCAGCGAGCACTTCGTCGCCGGGCAATTCGCCCGGCGCAAATGGCCCGGCCCCGATCCAGCACGTCGGCGACAGCCCGTTGAGAAACACGGTCACCGGCGTGTTGATGTCGGGCATGAGATCCGTGATCGGCTTGGGGCGCGGAATCGCGGTCGCCAGGGGCGGCGGGCCCACGTGCCGCAGCAACGTCCGCGCCACGGTCTCCGCCTGCCATCGCCGCCCGTCACCGCCGAGTACCACCGCAAAAAGCCCTTTCTCCGATCGCAGGACGAGCCGGTCGCCTGCCACCACAAGCGACGACGTGCCGCGGTCCACGGCGTTGTTGGCCAGCGATTTGAGATTAGGGCCGGCGCCGACCACGCTGACCGTGCCATCGCCCGCGTCGCCCCCGCCGCTTTCCAACAAGTACAGCCGCCCTTGGGCGAGCGCCGGCGCGATGCGCGGCCCCATTCCGGCGTGCGGCCGGCCCAGATGGATTCGTGCCAGCCGATCGACGACCGCGCCGGTCTGCGCGTCGTAAGCGTAGAGTTCAACGAAAGGATCGGGGCAGTGGGGGCCGTGGCTCAACAGCGCGTGCCAGACATGCAATCGCTCGCCGTCGCAGACGGCCGCCGCGGGGAAACCGAAGAAGCCCGACACCATCAGGTTGACCATCCATCGCATGCCGTAGGCCAAGCGCCCGTCAGGTCCCGGCCAGAATTGCAGGGCGTCGATGCCGGTTTGACTACAGACAAACAGCCGGTCCCGGTACTGGCAATAGGTGAAGGCGGTGCTGGTGATGCCCGGCCCGTAGCGCGTCGAGCCGTCGTCGTTGCTGCCTGGCCAGTCGATGTCGAGGCGCCGCGTGCCGCCGTCGTCGAGCACGTCGATCAACATGCCCGCCGAACACAGATATGCGCCGTGTGTCCGCTTTGCGCCGGGTACAACGATCGCCGCCGCGTGGGCCGGATCGTACGCGGCGGCGAACTTCCATCGCCCTGTCTCCTTGCCGGTGGCCGCATCGAGCGCGACCACGCCCGTACCGGCGCTCTTGCCCTTCTGCCCCGGCACGCCCTCGACGACCACGCGGTCGTGCAAGACGGAGATCACGCCGTTGGCCAGCCCGGTATCGGCCTTCCATCGCTCGACGCCTTCCGGGGTGAAGGAAAACGCCGTACCGGCCGCGCCCTGCGCATAGACATGGGCGCCGTCGCCGACGGGCGCGTGGGTTGACGGCTGCCCTTTGCCCGCCGCAGCCTCGCCGAGCGCGCGCACCCAGAGGACCTTGCCCGTGGCCGGATCGACCGCGTGCAGATGGTTGCCGGCGGTGACGAAGAGCCGGCCGCCCTGAACCAGCGGGCGGCGGCTGCCGGCCAACGCTTCGTTGCGCCAGGCCACGTTCCTGCCGCCGGCGAGGTCCCACGCCAGCGGCGGATTGCCGGAGGAGGGTGCCGCCGGCAACGTATCAGCCACCTTGCCGGGCGCCGGCACGCGCGGCGAGATGGCCAACTGGAACCAACTCGCATTGCGGTCGTGCAGCAGCCGCACCAGCAACGTGTGCTCGCCTTTTTCCAGACGCACTGGAACCAAGTGCCGCCCCGCGGGCCGCGTGCGCCAGGCCCGCATCGCCTGCGACCAGATCGGCCGGCCGTCGAGAAATGCCTGCGCGCCGTCGCCGCTCTCCAGCGCGAAGCAGGCTTCCACGGTCGCCTCCGTGCGCAGCCGCGCCGTCGCATACCAGATCGAGCCGTTAAAGCGCGTGTAAAGAATGGTTTGCTTTACGGGTGGAAACACGGTCGGCCCCTCCGCAAGCACCGTGGTCCACGTCAGCGGCTCGGCTCCGGCGATGTTTGCCCCAAGACGGTCCTGGCTTTGGATCAGGCGAACACCGGTGGCGGGAACCACTTCGGCCAAAGCGGCGGCATCCTGCTCCGGTCCGAACCGCTGCCCGAAGGGTCCCACCATCTGCCAGACGGGCCAATGGAACCAACCCCCCGCGCTGCCAAGCACGGCCACCCCGTCCTTGATTTCCAGCGCCCTGGTGCCCAGCGAAGGACTATCGCGGCCGACATCGCTTTCGGGCCGAGCACGGGAGGACTTCTCATCGGCCGGCGACGCACACCAGGCGACGGCCTGGCGGGCAAAGTCGGCCACGGCGGCCGGATCGGGTTGGTCGCCCCAGGCCGGCTGTGCCACGGCCGTCTGCCGCCGCGCCTCGTCTAGCGGCAGGCCGGGATGGGTCAGCGCCAAGTGCAGCGCGCGGATTTCGGCTGCCAGCGCGCCAGCCATGCCCGCCAGACCCGGCACATCGTTGGGCACGTTGGCGGAGGGCGCCGGCCCAAGCGGCTCGACCGCCAACGCCATGCCCACGACGGTGCCCATGCGCTCGCCCAGGTCGCCGGAGGTGCGGTGCCGGCCGGTCGCCAGTTGCCCCGCCGTGCCCACGATCCGCCCCGACCACTTGCCCATCGGGTTCTCGTTGACCGTGACGCCGTCTTTTTCGCCATAGCCCATCAAGGTCTCTTTCTTGCCTTCGGCGTCGTATTGGCCGACGACCCTGCCGCCGGCGATGGCGGCATTCACGCCATAGACCACGGTGAGGGGTGCGACCTGCCAGGTCTTGCCGCCGCCCCAGGGTCCCCAGCCGTCCTGGTGTAGCCACACCGTCAACTCGCCCGTCAGTTTCCCGTCGCGGAATCGCAACTGGCTAGCGTCGGCCTCGTGGAAGCCGCCGTTCCAAGTGGGCGTAGTGACTTTCACGGGCGTCAGCGGGCTGCTGGGCAATTGCAGTCGCAACACCACCGGACGGAGCAACCACTGCTGGCCGCCCTTCGGTGGCTTCTTCGCCGCGGAGATCGGCCAGCGCACGCCGTCTTCGATCACCAGCTCGATCAGCCAGGCGCCCGGTTCGATCGCCACCTCGATCTCGTGGACCACCTTGCGCGGCCGCGCGTTGCCGCTGGGCACAAAGCGGTCCCAATAGGTCAGCCACGTGCCCGGCGGCTGCCGGTCGGAGATCGTTTGATCGTAGCCGTACGTCACTTGCAGGGGGCCGGAGAGCCGGCCGTCGGTCCAGCGGAGCCCGACAGCGTCGGCCGGGTGGGCCAGACCGCCGCGCCAGTCCCCGCCCGTCCCGTTGCCCAGATAGAAGCCGCGCCATTCGGGCATGGTCGATTGCGACCAGCCGGGCACTTGCACATAGGCCGGCTGCCAGCGGTTGCCCGTGCGGCGGAGCACCGCCAGCGCGTCGTCGTGATCGGCCGCACCGGCCAGTTCCAGTCGCAACTCGGTCCACGCGCCGCTGGCACGGTCAGCCGCCTGGCGCGATTCGAGGCTCGTGCGCAACGACTGCTCGATCGCCGCCAAGCGCCGGCAGCCTTCGCGCGCGGCGGCCAATGGACCAGCGGCGCCCTTGGTTTCGGCGGCCCCGGCGATGATGGGGAAGGGCACATGGATAGATAGGGTCAAGAGGCCCAGCAACCATGCGACGGTGGTGGATTTCACAGTGTGTCACTCCGCAGAAGGTGGTTGGGAATCGGTCCCCGCTCATGGTCCAAGAATCAGCTTCTCACCGTCAAACCGGATGGACAGTTTGCCGACCTTGACGGCATTGTCTTCGGCCTGCACCTCGGGCGGGGCCCCCTTCTGCAGGGTCATCACGTAGAACTTTCGCCCGCCCGCCTCCACGACGCTGGTCTTCGTAGCCGCGCCGGACTTGCCCTTTTGGTCGCCGATCTGGGCGGGCATGATCTCGGTCCACTTGCCCGTCTGA
>JBEKCP010000046.1:0-23411 GCA_050014815.1 Thermoguttaceae bacterium
GGAAGCCGGTGAGCTGGTCGATTACTACTTGGCGCGCAATGACCAGGCCAAAACATCGCACCGCAAAACCTGGCTGGCAAAACATCACAACGTCGTTCCGTAAAAGTGATGCTGTAGAACTAGAATCTCCTCGTCGGTTAGAGGGTACCGAGGGCCTATTATACCATGCCCGGCTGCGTAGTGTGCCAGCGTACTGGAGGAGTGTGCGGCAAGATTCTTTGGCAGGCGATGCCCCAGCGACCGGCAGACGGCCAATCCGTTTCGACCTACAAAGTCGGTATTTAACCCATATTTGGACAGGCCCGAGCGGCGGCGACTGGCAAGGCTCCCCCCAGGGCCGGGAAGACATGACCGGCCGGGAACTAATCCGGGCACAACTTCGTCTATTAGTCGGTCAAACCCAAGGAGCAACGCGATGCGATACCGTACTTTGGCACTCTGGTTCCTCGTGGCCGCCGTCGTTTCGGCGCTACCATCCACGGCAAGCCGGGCGCCTGGCGAAGCCGCTATGCGGCCACCGGACGACGCCCGGAGCAGAAGATTCCGTAGAGAATAGCGTCACGTTTCTCGGGCGAGTTGCGAAACTATTATAATAGCGATCGGTCGGCCACCAAACCTGACGACCGCGGCGAAAAGACCGACTTATGGGTGACACGCAGGACCGCCACCTTGCCGCCGGACTACGGGAGGGTAGCCCCCAGGCTTGGGGTGCGCTCTACGACGCCCATTTCGACCAGGTGTGGCGCGCGGTGGCCCGGCTGGTCGGTCCCCGCCCGAGCGACATCGGCGACATCGTGCAAGAGACGTTCCTTGCCGCTGCCCAATCGGTCCGCGGCTACGATCCGGCGCGCGGCCCGCTGCGACTGTGGTTGGCGGGAATCGCCCGCAATCAGGTGGGCGCCTACCACCGCAGGCAACAGCGGCAGGCCCGCGTGGAAAAGGCCGGCGACTTGGCCCCGGAGGTCGCCGAGCGGCTGGCGCAGTGGCTCAACGACCGCAGCCCGACGCCTCACGAGGCGCTGGCCGACGCCGAGAGCGCGGCGGCGGTCCGCAGCGTGCTGGCCACCCTGCCCGAGGACTACCAAACCCTGTTGATCGAGCGCTACTGCGATGCCCTGACGGCCGAGCAGATCGCCCGGAGCGAAGACCGCTCCGCGGAAGCCGTTCGCGGGAAGCTGGTCCGGGCCCGGCGGGCGTTCCGCCGGGCGTTTGCACGGCATTCCTCTTGTTCCGACGGCCAAGCGGGTACGCACCATGAATCCTGAAGACGACATTCGGGAAGACGAGCAAATCGCCGCGCTGCTGGCGGCGCTGGACGCCGATGTCCCGCCCCCCGATCCTCGCGTGCGCGAGGACCTCCGCCGCCGGGCCGCCGAGGTTTTCGCGTCCGCCGGTGCGCGGGCCGGTTCCGCAAGCAATTCAACTCCCATTCGCAGGAGGTCTCCGATGTTCCTGTCGACGATTCGTTGGGCCGCGGCCGCGGCGACTGCGGCTTCCGTGGCGGCCGTCTACTTCTTCTTTGCCGCCGGCTCCGGCGCCGACGCCGCCGCGCCCACGCTCGGCAAGGCCATGATCCAACTGGCCGATGCCAAGTCGGTCCATGCCGAAGTGACGATCGACGGCAAGACCTCCGACCTTTGGGCCAAGCCCGGCGCCGTGCGGCTCAATCGGCCGGGCGGCCTCTACACCGTCGCCCGCGGCGGGCGGACCTGGCAGATCGACGAGAAGGCCAACCAGGCGGCCGTGCAACCGGTCTCGCTCCTGAAAGGCGGCAAGCTCGACGTGCTCGCCGTCGTCGGCCTCGGTCAGGACGCCGTCCGCGAGCAGCTTGCCGCGGCCAGGCCCGTCCAGCGCATCCAGCGCGACAACAAGACGTACCAGGTTTACCGCGAGGACATCGGCGTCGGCGACGCCCGCCGGCGGGTCGAGTGCCTCGTGCTGGAACCCGGCGGAATGTTGGTCGTCATCGACGTGAAGCGGCAGCAGGCCGGGCAGTGGCGGTCGCTGGCCGCGGTGAATGTCGTCGGCGTCGATGCGCCGGTGGCCGAGGACCTGTTCGTCGTCGGCGACACGCTGACCGAGGACGGCCGCGTGGGCAAAGTGACCGACGCCGAAGGGATTACCGCGGTGCGGCCCGCGATGGGCGAGCGGTGGACGCCGCTCGTGGCCGGCACACTGGTCATGCCCGGCGACTGGCTGCGGACCGATCCGCGCGGGGCCAACGCGGTCGCCGCCCGGCTGGTCAAGGATACGCACGTCACGCTCGGCCCCGGCACGCTGGTCGAGGTCGCGGGCGCGAAGCAGATCCGCGTCCACAGCGGCGAAGTGAAGATTGCCGCCGCGAAGAACGCGCCCGTCGAACTGGTCGGGCCGGACAAGCAAACCGTCAAGGTCGCCGGCGCGGACATCTTCCGCGTGCAAGAGGAAAAGCTCGTCCGCTTGGACCGCGAGCCGTTGTGGCTGAAGGGTTTCGAGGGCAAGGTCGTCGCCGAGTCGATCGGCTCGCTGGTGGCCAACGTCGAGGGGCGCGACACGCCCCTGACGGTCGGCTATCACAAGGTCAGCGTGGATATCCGCGACCAGATCGCCCGCACCGTGGTCGAGGAGTCGTTCGTCAATCATACCTCCGGCCGGCTGGAAGGCGTGTTCTACTTCCCGCTGCCGCAGGACGCCTCGATCTCCGGCTTCGGCATGTGGATCGGCAGCGAACTGGTCGAGGCCGACGTGGTCGAGAAGCAGCGCGCCCGCGAGATCTACGAGACGATCCTCCGCGAGCGGCGCGACCCGGGGCTGCTGGAGTGGACCGGCGGCAACATCTTCAAGGCCCGCGTGTTCCCCATCGAGCCGCACAGCGAGAAGCGGATCAAGATCACCTACACGCAGGTGCTGCCGCTGGTGAACGGCAGCTACCGGTATAGTTACGCCTTGCAGAGCGACATGCTCAAGGAGAACCCGCTGCGCGAGTTGCTCCTGGACGTGCGGCTCAGTTCGGCGATGACGCTGAAGGACGTCGGCTGCCCGAGCCACCTGGCGCGGATCGACCGCACGCCGCACTCGGCGCACGTCGAGTTCACGGCCCAGGAATATACGCCGACGCGCGACTTCGAGGTGGCCGTGCAGGTGGAGGACCGGCAATCGGACGTGGTGGTGATTCCGCACCGCCGCGGCGAGGACGGCTACTTCATGCTCATGCTCACGCCGCCGGCCTTGGAAAGCGCCGTCCGCAGCGACGTGCTGGCCGACGGCCCGCCGCAAGACCTGTTGATCGTGGCCGACACCTCGGCGTCGATCGACCCGGGCGCCCGCGGCAAGCAGGCCGAGTTGATTGCGGCGCTGTTGGGTTCCTTGACGCCGAAAGACACGTTCAATCTGGCGTGCTGCGATGTCGAAACGGACTGGACGTTCGAGAAGTCCGTGCCGGCGACCGCGGAAAACGTCGCCGCCGCGCGACGATTCCTCGCCAACCGCATCTCGTTGGGCTGGACCGACCTGGACAAGGCGTTCGCCGGCGCGCTGGACCGCGCCGGGGCGAAGACGCGCATCATCTACGCCGGCGACGGCGTGCCGACCACCGGCGACGCCAACCCGCAGTCGTTCGTCAAGCGGCTCAGGCGGCTGTATGAAGGCCGCATGGCCACCTGCTACGCGGTGGCGGTCGGCAGCAGCTTCGAGTCGGGCGTGATGAAGGCCATCGCCTCGCTGGGCGGCGGTTCCGCCCGGCAGATCGGCGGCGAAAACACCCCCCAGGTCGTCGCCCGCGAACTGCTGGCCGAGTTTACCCGGCCGGCCTTGAAGGACATCAAGATCGTATTCCGCGGGCTGAAGACGGCGCGGGTCTATCCCGAGGAGTTGCCCAACGTCGCCGCCGGCGCGCAGCAGATCATCCTGGGCCGTTATCTCCCCGAACTCCCCTCTCCCCTTATGGGAGAGGGGCAGGGGGTGAGGGGGCAAGAGGGCGAGGTCGTCGTCAGCGGCACGCTGGACGGCAAGCCGGTCCGCTACACGGCGAAGATTTCGCTCAAGGACGCCGAGCAGGGCAACTCGTTCATCCCGCGGCTGTGGGCCCGCATGCACCTCGACCAGTTGCTCGCCCAAGGCGGCGCCAAGGCGATCCAGGACGAAGTGATCGCCTTGAGCGAAGAGTACCACATCATCACGCCGTACACGTCGCTCTTGGTTCTGGAGAGCGACGCCGACCGCGAGCGGTTCAAGGTGGCGCGGCGGTTCGTCATGCGCGACGGCGAGAAGTTCTTCGCCGAAGGGCGCGACCGGGCGAACTTCGACCTCGTCCAGCAGCAGATGAAGCGGGCCGGCACGTGGCGGCTCGGCCTCCGCCGGCAGGTGCTGGAGCAACTGGGCCAATTGGGCCGCGAGGTGCCGCAGTTAGGCCACAACCTGGCCGACGGGCTGGTGCTGTTACACTACAACTCGGCCGCGGTGGGGGCGGAGCGGATGTCCGGATCCACCGGTCATGCCCAACCGAACTACTACGGCTACGGCGGCGGCAGCCGCGGCGAAGCGGGGAAGGATTGGGGTGCCGAGCCCCTCTCGCGCAGCGAAGACGACCGGCGGGCCGCCGTGGACGACCTTGACAGGAGCTTGAGGCTTTCCGACGCCAAGAAAGTGCTCGAAATCGACAGCCTGGAAGCGACCCTGGAAACGGCCCTGGAAAACGGGTCGAAGACGGTGGCGGGCAAGGAGAAGCTGGCCGAGGATGCGCCCAGCGATTCGGATGCTCGCGACGAGGGGGGCTCGCCCGCCGCAACGCCCCAGGGGCTCTCAGTCGTCCACGCCACCCGCGCCGCCCTGACATACTCGGCGGTGGACCTCGCGGTGGGGGGCGCGGTGGAAGGTTTTAAAAACGGCCGTTTGCACGACTGGTACTTCGACGACCTGGACGCGGACAGGCGGTTCGATTTCAGCGAACGAACAAGTTTGCGGCAACGTTTGCGGCCCTTGCGGCGCGGCCGCGGCGAAATCCAGGTGGAAGGGGCCAACCGCTTTCGCGGAACCGGCCAGGACTACAGCTACCTGATCGAGCAGCTTTTCCCGGTCCCCTTCCAGCCGGCGCCCGCGCCAAAGCTGCCCGAGAAGCGTTGGCCGGAAGAGGCCCGCAAACTCAGCGAGTCGCTGTTGCGTCTGCCGCAGTTGGAATCGCTCAAGGCGGGTCTGGAACTGATCCAGACCAGCGAGTCGCTGGACGTTCGCGGCGCGACTTCCGGCCGCAGCCGCGCGCTGGCGCTCGTCTCGCGCGACGGGTGGCTGACGCTCGGCGAATCGCTCGGCCAGAACCCGCAGCTCCGCTGGGCCGACAAGGAAGAGGCCGGCGCCATCGGGCGTGCGCTCCTGCTGGGGGCCGTGCGCGCCGCCAAAGCCGATGATCTGGCGGTCCGGTCGATGCACCTTCCTTTGGACGCCCACCTGCTGTCGCCGATCGAGTTCTCGCATCTGGACCACAAGGTCGAAGTGAAGCGCGGCGGGCCCGGCGAGGCGCTCCTGGTCATCGCGCCGGCCGATCCCAAGCAGGGCGACTGGGTGCAGACCTACCGCATCGACACCGAGCGGCACGTCGTCTTGAACATCGAGCATCGCAACCAAGGCAAAGTGACGAGCGAACAGCGGTTCGGCAACTTCGTCGAGGTCGCCGGGGCATGGTGGGCCACGCAGGCCGAAGGCTTCGATAGCGAAGGCAGGCGCACGTCGCTCGCCACGCTCGAATTGCGGACGCTCGGCGCCCCACTCTTCGCCGAGCGGACGAAGAAGGAACTGGCGATTCGCTCGGACGCGCAACTGCTGCGGCTGCCGCTCCCGCCCTTGGCCGACGCCAAGAAGGCCCTGGCCGCCGGCAAGGCCTCGCTCGAAGACCGCCTCGTGCTGCTGCTGCACTTCGCCGGCTCCCAGCAGTGGACGCGGGTCATGGAACATCTCGACGCCGTCGAGAAGCTCTCCGGCAAGCCCGCCATCCGCTGGCTGCGCTATGCCGTCGAGCAAGTCGCCCGAAAGCACCAGGAACTCAAGCAGCGGATCGACGGCGAGGCGGCCAAGCTGGCGGCGCAACCTTCCGCCGACGAGCTGTTCCTGGCCAGCCACGTGACCGGCCTCGGGTCCGGAATCCTGGAGACCAACGAACAGTTGCAACTGCAAGACGCGCTCAGGCCCGTGTTCGCGCGGCAGCCGAAATACACCCAGGCGCTGAAGAACTGGCGGCAGCAGCGGGTCAATCTGCTGACCAACCTGGGTCGCTACCAGGAGGCGCTGGACGTGCTCAAGGAGTTGATTCGCGAGGACCCCAACGACTGCGGCCTGCACCAGCAGTACGCGCAAACGCTCGTCAACCAGGGCGACTATGCAGCGGCCTATGCGCACCTGCGAAAGATATTGGACGAGATCAAGTGGCAGCCGAACGAAGACTACGCTCTGCGGCAGCTTTACGCGGGCTTCCTCCACAACCAAGGCCGCTTCGACGACCTGATCGAATGGACCACCGGCTGGATCGGCCGCAATCCCGAGGCGCAGGACGCCTACGCGATGCACCTGGCCACCCTGGTCCGCCTCGACCGCATCGACGAGGCGAACAAGCTGATGCAGAAGTGGATCGGCGAAGCCAAGGTCGAGGGCAAGCTGGCCGTCGTGCCGGCCGCGCGGCTGCAGGCTTCCGTCTCGCTTATCCAGGGCAACGGCTACAGCCTCTGGCGGCAGCGGATCGAACCGGAGTGGCTCGATCCGCTGGCCGACGTGGCGATCTTCTTCGCTCTGCACGAAAGCCATCCGCACGTCGCCGACCAGATCATGGGCGCGTGGCAGTTCCAGCAATGCGACCAGGTGCGCCGGGTCCGCAAGTGGGCCGCCGGAAAGCTCGCGGCCGACGTCGAGAAGCTTCGGCCGGCCGAAGTGCAGCGGCTGACCGGCTGGGCAATGGCCGGCGATCCGGCGGTCGAACAGCAGGCCTGGCGGTCCATCGCCGTGCGGCTGCGGAAGCGGTGGGAGGCGGAGAAGGACGTCGCCGCGAAGAACCAACTCGGCGGGCCGCTGGGCCAGATCTACTCGGCCCGGCTAACGCCCGAAGAATGGCTCGACTTCCTCCGCATCCAGTGGAAGACGGCGGCCAAGGAGCACCGCGACCCGTTCGCCGGGCAGTTGTTCAACGCCCTGCTCGGCCAGCCCTGGAAACAGGAGTACGAGGAGGAGGCGTTTGCGATGCTCGGCGGGCTTTCCACGGCGGAAGAGGCCCCGTGGCGGGTGTTCGCCGAAGTCCTCGGCTTGCATCAACTGACCGACGCCATGCTCGCCCGGCGCAACGAAAAGCTCAACCGCCAGATCGAGCACCCCGAGAAACTCACGCGCACCGAGCTTCGCGCCAAACATGCCCAAACATTGAAGGCGGCCCGCGAAGGCTATCTGCAGCGGCTCAATGAAAAGCGGCAGAAGCGCGAAGGCCCGGCGGGGCAGTGGTTCGACGCCGAACGGCTGTATCTGGAAGTCCTACTCGAGCGCGACGCCGCCAGGCTGATCGAAGAGTGCTGGGAGTTGCTGGGGGCCAGGCCGGTCGCCGAGAGCGACGACGACGGCCCGGCGGCCGTGCTTGGCTCGCATCTGCGCACGCGGATGCTTTCGACCCTGGCCTACCTGGCCGTTCGCAAAGAGAAAACGGGGACAGGCACCTCGCCTCAACCCCCACGCGCCGACCAGGGCCGCAACCGCTCGGAGCCAGTCCCCGTTTTGCCGCCTGTCGTTCAGGCCGACCGGCTGCTGAAATATATCGAGGCCGGCGGCGCGCTGGAGCCGCAATCGCTGCGGTGGAAGGCGCTGAAGTATCAGGTGCTCGTCGCCCTGGATCGGCCGAAGGACCTGCAAAAGGCCCTGGCCTCCTGGATCGAGGAGGAGGGGGCGCTGCAGCGTTGGCGGGTCAACCTGGCCTACCTGCTGGCCGAGCAGGGCAAGCTGGAAGAGGCGGCGAAACTCTTCGAGGCGGTCGCCGCGGCCGACGAACTCGGCCCAGCCGAGTACCGCACGCTGGCAACCTGGTACACCGTGCTCGGCAACCGCGACTCCGAGCGCCGCGCGAAGATCGCCGCCTACAAGGTCATGGAGGAGTACCGACTCAACCAAATGATCAGCTACAAACTCCGCCCGTGGCAGAACAGCGGTAGCGGCAGCGCAATTCCCGAGAGCTTCGACGAGGAAGTCCTGCTCATGTTCGCCGCGTTGTTCGAGAAGTCCGGCGCGCCGCAGAACCACCTCTGGCTCTTGCAGCAGTTCTACCGCGAGACCCGCGACTTCCGCCTGCTGGCCGGACTGGCCGACGCGGTAATCGGCCACACGGCGGGCAAGGCGTATCCCTTCCTGCAAAGCATGTCCGGCACGCTCTCCGAGATCCGCGACGAGGCCACGGCCGATTCGCTCGTCGAGCAGATCGCCAAGGTCCGCAAAAAGGCGAAAACCCACGTGGATCAACGGGCATTGGACGTGCTCGAAGTACAGGTCGAGCGCCGGGCGTCGGAGGTCCTCAACCAGCCCGGCCCGCACGTTGACCGGGCGCTTGCCGCCATGCAACGCGCCTTCAATCGCGACTGGACGCCGGGCGAGCCCAAGCTCATGTCCGACGTGCTGGCGTCGCTCGGCCGGATTTCGCAGAAGCCGCTGGCCGACGAGCAGGTCCGTCAGCTTGTCGAGTTGCACAAGCGCGGCGACCAAGGCACGCACGACCGCCTGCGGATGGCCAACAACCTTGCGCAAGCCCATTGGAACTACGACCGCCACAACGCGGCGATCGACCTGCTGGTGCCGGCCTTGGAGGAATACGAAGCGGCCAACGGCGGACGCCTGCCCGACCACGCCAACGACGTGTTCGGCAACCTGATCTCGTACTACGAGGGGCTCGGACGCTTCGCCACCGGCGAGAAACGGCTCTTCGAGCAACTCCAGCGGCCGGTCAACAAGGGCCAGACCGACTGGCTGCAAAACCGGCTTTACGAACTCTACGAGCGGGCCTTGCGCGGCGACGGCGAGGTCTCGCTCGGCAAGGGCGAAACGCTCTACCTGGAAGTCCTCAAGCTCATGCTCGCCGACCTGGACAAGGCCGACAGCCAGCAGCGATACAACATTGTCGCGCGGATCACGAACCTCTTCCGCGCCGCGCGAGACAAAAAGATCAATCGTGTGCCGGAGGACGTGCGGGCGTGGGCCTTCCAGCGGATGCCCAAGGTGCTGGCGCGCGAGATCAACAACTACGTGAACATCGTCAACCAGGTGGCCCAATGCGTCCGCGAGCACAACGGGCCTGGCCTGGCCCTGGAGTTCCTCCTCGACCGGATCGAGACCGAGCCCAAATGGCTGCGGTGGAACAACCAGGACGGCTGGGGGCAACATGCCTGGAACCTTGCCCAATGGAGGGTCGAGGCCCGGCAACCCGCCAACGCAACCAAGAACATCGACAAGCTGGAGGAGCGGCTCCTCCGGATCGTCCTTGCCGAACTGCGGCGCGACCTGAGGTCGCGGCAGCAGCGCAGCCGCTATATCTACGATCGGCGTTACAGCCTCTATTGGGCGGAAAAGGAGAAAGACTTCGCCCGCGCGGCCGAAGAGGTCTATGCCGAAGACAGGAATTCCGCCGCCGGCGTGGGCTACATTGCCGAGTTCCTTTTCAACGGCCTGAACTACCACGACCGCGCGATCGAGATGCTTCTGACCGCCTTCCGGCAGAATATCCTCGAAGAGGGCCAGCAATCGCAGTTGGTCAATTACCTCCACCAGCGGTCGCGCTACGGCGAGTCGATCGCCGTGCTGCTGCCGCTGGTCGAGAAGCGGCCGGACAACATCCAGTACCGGGTGTGGCTGATGATCGCTTATGCGAAGACGAGGCAGCCGGAGCAGCTTCAGGCGGCGCTGAAGGCCGCGGATGAACATTTCCACAAGGACGGCCGCTGGACCGAAGGCAACATGGCCGCGCTGGCCAAGGGCTGCCTGGACAGCGAGTTGTTCGAGCAGTCGGCGGCCTACTACAAGGAGGTGATTGCCCTGCACCAGCGGACGCAGCCCAACCGCGGCATCGGCAACGGCACGCTCTCCGAGTATTACCGCCACCTGTCGGCCGCGCACAGCGGCCTGGGCCAGACCGCCGAAGCGGTCGAGGCGGCCTTCGGCGCGGTCGTCAGTTGGGGGCCGACGCACCAGAACCGCGGCCAGGCCCTGGAGCAACTCAAGCAGGTCATCCGCCAGGCGAAGGACTTGGACAAGTACGTCGCCGAGTTGGACAAGAAGTCGCGGGAAACGAAACTGGAGAACCCGGTGGTCCGCAAGGCCCTGGGCCAGGTGTACCTGGAGCGCCGGGAGTTTGCCAAGGCGTCGGAGCAACTCAACAGCGCGCTGGAAGTGCAGCCCAACGACGCCGAGACGCACCGCGCGTTGATCTCCTGCCTCGATCAGCAAGGCCGGAAAGAGCAGGCCGTCGAGCAGGTTCTCGCCGCGTTGCGGCTGCTGAGGCGCGACATCGAGCTGTACAAAGACCTCGGCCGCCGCTATGAAGACCTCAAGGACGCCAGGCAGGCCGAGCGGGCCTACACCTCGCTGGTCGAGATGCTCGTTAATGAATCGGAAGGGCACGCCGCGCTGGCGGAGATTCGCCAGCGGCAGACGCGGTTCGGCGACGCCATCGGACATTGGAAAGAGGTCGCCCGCATCCGCGCCCTGGAACCCACCGGGCTACTGAAGCTCGCCGAGGCCCAGTTGCTCGCCAAGCAGTGGAGCGACGCCGAGGCGACGCTCGACAAGCTGCAAAGCCAGACGTGGCCTTCGCGATTCAGCGACGTGCAGAACCAATCGCACCAACTCCGCGACCGCCTCAACCGCGAGCGGCAAAAATAGAGCGGGGTTCTTGCCGGAGAATACGGCGTCGGACAGGCTGACCATGGGCCAGTAGATACCGCATCGTCCTGCCTCAGCTTCGTATTGCCGTTTTCCCCATGGGCGCCGTTCTGGCCGTCGCGGCTGTTCTCGTTCCGGCCGAAGTAGTGGAGTCTGCCGCGGACCTTCTTCGCCCAGCGGCCGGTAGCGTGGGGGAAGAGGGGGAAGTCGGGACGGGGCTTGGAAGGCCTTCGGGCCGTGGTAGAATGGGCTATGGATGCCACCTTTCGTGATAAAGGAGTGGTGGTGTCATTGACACCCGCTCGTCGCAACGGGGCGGGTGTCAAGACTGGTGTCATGTGGTTCGCCGAGGCCCAAAATGGGGCATGGTTCAGAATCGGCTTCGGCAGGTAACACGTGGTAGGTCCGGCCTGCCGGGCCGGACCCGACGGTCTACAAGTCCCGCTCGGCAAGCGGGACCTACCGGCTGTTACCCGCGTTTGAACCATGCCCAAAATGGGATAGATGGCCCAGAGTGGGATAGATGTAAGTAGTTTATTTGTAAGTCCTTATAGCGCCTGTAGCTCAGGGGATAGAGCAACGGTTTCCTAAACCGTAGGTCGCAGGTTCGATTCCTGCCAGGCGTACTGGCCCGAAGGAGGGCGGAACCATGGATCCGGACCGCATTGTCTTTATCGTGGCGGGCGATGCCCAGGCCCGGCGCCGCCTGGTCGCGCGGATGAAAGAGCTGCGGCTGCCGGCCAAGGCGTGCCACTCGGCGGCGGAATTCCTGGCCCTGGATCCGCCGGCGGCGGCGGCCTGCATCGTCTTGGACGTGTCGCAGCCGCCCATCGACCTGGAACTGCTCCGGCGGCTTGGCCCGGCGGAACTCCACCTGCCGGTCGTCGCGGTTTCCGAAGCGCCGGACGTGCCGACCGTCGTCGAGGCGGTGCGGCTCGGTGCAAGGGATTTTCTGGAAGGCTCGTGCGGGAACCGGCGGCTTGGCGAGGCGATCGAGGAGGGTTTCCGGTGGCACGCCGCGCGGCGGCGGGAGATTGCCCTGGTCGAGCGGACCCGCCGCCGGCTGGCCCAACTTACGCCCGGCTGCCGCGAGGTACTCGATCTGCTCGTGGCCGGCAGATCGAATCGCCAGATCGCCGAGGAGTTGGACCTGAGCGTCCGCGCGATTGAAGAGCGGCGGGCCAAGGCGATGCGGGCGATGCGGGCGCGGTCGCTGGCCGAGCTGGTTCGCCTGGCCGTCATCGCGGACGGCCTCGCCGTGCTCCGCCGCGAGCCCGACGAGGGCTAGCGCCCGTGAAAGAATAACCTGTGTAATCGACCCCTTGTGGTACAGGCGTCCCGCCTGCATTTCGCCGGGCAGGCGGGACGCCTGCACCACAACGAATTCACCAAGCTATTCTTTCACGGGCCCGCCGGCCAAAATGAGGCAGGATCCTCGCTGGCGCCCCCACACCCAAAACCACACCCCGAGGGAGAGGGGACCCAAAATAAATTAAACCGGTGCGTTTCGGGGCAACGTTCACCCGCGCAGGTCGGCCACAAGCTGCTTGCAGGCCCGGTAGAAGATCGTCGTATCGACGCACAGGGCGATGAACTGGACGCCCAGGTCGATCCATTTCCGCGCCGTCGCCGCATCGTCGGCGTAGATGCCGACGTGGCGTCCGGCATTGCGGACCACGGCAATGGTCCGCTCGATGGCGGCGACGACCTCGGGATGCTCGATCTCGCCCGGGTGGCCGAGCGATTGCGAGAGGTCGTAAGGACCGATGAAGATCACGTCGCTGCCGGGCACGGCGAGGATCTCCTCCAGATTGCGGAGGCCGCCGCTGCCCTCGATCTGGAGGGCCAGCAGGGCCTGGTTGGCCTGCTTGAGGTACTCTTGCTTCGGCGTGTGCGAGTAGCGGGCCGCGCGGGCGTAAAGGTCCATGCCGCGTTCGCCCAGGGGGGCGTAGCGGGCGAACCGCAGGACGTCGCGGGCCATCGCGGCGGTATCGACGTGCGGCACCACCAGGCCCGCCGCCCCTTTGTCCAGCGGACGGATGATGGCGGACTCGGCGACGGCCTCGACGCGGACGATCGGCGCGATGCCGACCCGCTCCGCCGCCAGGATCATGTGCTCCATGGTTTCGTACGACAGCGGGCCGTGCTCCATGTCGAGCAAGGCGAAGTCCAGCCCCGCGTAGCCCATCACCTCGACCAGCGCCGGGCTGGCCGCCTTGAGGAACTGGCCGATGCAGAAATCGCCGCGGCGCATTTTCGCCTTCACATCCATCGCTCACTCCTCCGGATACAAGAGGACCTTGATGTCTTTCTTCGCCAGCACGCCTTGAAACGCCTCCTCCCAGCGGCTCAAGGGCAAGCGGCGGGAAATGAACGGGCGCAAATCGACCGCACCCTGGCCGAGGTACCGCATCGTGTGCTCCCAGGTCTGCCACGTGTGGCACATCGACCCTTGCAGGCGGAGTTGCTTGACGACGACCTTGTCGAGGTCCAGGCGGATCGGGCTGCCGAAGATGCCGACCTGGGTATAGCGGCCCATTTTGCGCACGAGGTCCAGGCACAAGGCGGCCGAAGCCTCGGCGCCGGAGCATTCGATGACGACGTCGGCTCCGTAACCGCGCGTCATCTCGGCGATGATCGCCTTGGCGTCTTCCTGTTCGACGTCGACAGCCGACTCCGCGCCTAGTTGCCTGGCCAGCGCCATGCGGCCGGCGTCGCCGGTGGTGCCCAGCACGACGACACGGGCGCCGTGGCGCCTGGCCAGCATGGCGCACATCAGGCCGATCGGGCCGGGGCCGGAGACCGCAACCACGTCGCTGGGCCGTATCTCTGTCAGCTCCACCACGGCCTGGACCGCGCAGGCAAAAGGCTCGCAGAGGGCGCCGGTCTCGAAGTCCATGTTTTCGGGCAAGTGCAGCGCGATTTCCTGGCGGACGCAGCAAAACCTGGCGAATCCGCCGTTCATTCCGCTGCCCAGGGCGGACCGGTCGATGCAGAAGAAGGGAGCGCCGATCCGGCAGTAGCGGCAGTTGCCGCAGAGCCTGCCCGCCGAAGGGTTCACCGTAACGCGGTCGCCGACCTTCAGCCGGGTCACACCCCGGCCAACCGCCGCGATCGTGCCGCAGATTTCGTGGCCCAGGACCACCGGCGGCTTAATGACGTACTCGCTCTTGTAGATATGGATGTCCGTTCCGCAGACGCCGGCGTTGCGGACCTCGATGAGCACCTGGCCCGACTCGGGGTGGGGTTCGGGCACGTCGATGAACTCCACGTTTCCCGGTTCGGGACGCGTCTTGACGACCGCTTTCACTGTCGCAGTTCCTGCACGTGGTGGACGGCCTCGAACTCAACCGGCGGCAAACCGGTCGTCGAGTCCGCGATAATGGTCCAAACGAACGACGGCGGAGAACTCCGCATAGCTGGCCATGCGGTCCGCCCGGCCGGCCGTTGTGCCATGGCGTTTCAAATCGGAAAGCGTCTCTTGAACGGCCCGCGCGGCCGCGAAGAGCGTGGACAGCGGATAGAGCGCGATCGCAAAACCCATCTCCTTCAGTTCGGCCGGCTTCAGGGCCGCAGTCTCCGCGCCTTCGACGATGCTGATGACCAGCGGCGCGTCGATGGCCTTGCCGACGGCGACCGCGTCGCCGATCCGCTTGATGGCATCGACGAAGACGATATCTGCGCCGGCGTCGCCGTAGCGGCGGGCGCGGGCGATGGCCTCCTCGACGCCCGCGCCGGCGGCCAGCGCGTCGGTCCGCCCGACGATCAACAACTCGCCTTCGCCGCGGGCGGCCAGGGCGCACCGCAGCCGCCCCAACATCGCATCGACCGAAACGAGCTTCACGCCGGCCATGTGGCCGCACCGCTTGGGAGCGGCCTGGTCTTCGAGATGGATCGCCGCCACGCCCGCCTGCCGGTATTCCCTCACCGTCCGTTCGATGTTCGCCGGGCCGCCGTAGCCGGTATCGGCGTCGGCAATGATCGGCACATCGACGGCGCGAGCCATATTGCGGGCATGCGTCGTCATCTCGGTTTGCGTCAACAAGCCGACGTCGGGACAGCCGAGAACGCTGGCCGTGGCGCCGAAGCCGGTCATGTACACGGCCGGGAACCCGGCCTGCTCAGCGAGCCGCGCCGTCAGAGCGTCGGGCGCGCCCGGCGCCTGGACGAGATCGTTTCCGCCGAGCAGTTGTCGCAACAGCTTTCCAGCAGCCATAAAGAAGATCGGCTTGAATTGGTTATTTGTTTGCGGCCGTGCGGAATCTGCGTGCAGGCCGTTCAGAAGTCCCTGATGTAGCCGGCGGTCCAGCCGCCGTCCACGGTGAGAATGTGGCCGTTGACGTAGGCGCTTTCGGGCGCGGCCAGGTACAGCGCGGCGTAGGCGATGTCTTCGGGCTTGCCCGGCCGGCCCAGCGGGATGTGGGCGAGCATCTGCTGGAACTTGTCGGTGAACTGCGCGCCCTTGCCGTAGAAGAGCCGTTGGGTCCCTTCGGTCAGGATCGAGCCGGGGGCGATCGCATTCGTGAGCACCCCGCGCGAGCCCAGCTCGATCGCCATGGACCTGGTGAGCTGCGCAACGCCCGCCTTGGCGGCGTTGTAGGCACATTGGAGTCTCGCCGGAACCAGGCCGAGGACCGAAGCGATGTTGATGATCCTGCCGGATCCCTGCCTGAGCATGACGCGAGAGGCCGCCTTGCTGACCAGGTATACGCCGGTCAGGTCTATCCTGATCAACCGGTCCCACTCCTCCTCGGGAAACTCGTCGATCGTTACACGGTGCTTCTCGGTATTGGTGCCGGCATTGTTGACGAGAATATCCAGGCGGCCGAAGTCGCCGGCAACCTGGTCGATGACGGCCGCGACCTGCCGGGCGTCGGTCACGTCCATGATGGCCGACCGGCAGGCGGGGTGCCTGGCCGCCGCCTCCGCCGCCTCGTCGGCGAGCACGTCGGCATACACCACCTTCGCGCCGTTTTCCGCGAAAACGTCGGCGATGGCCTTGCCGATGTTGCGGGCGGCGCCGGTCACCAGGGCGATTTTGCCCGACAGGTCGACTCTCATCATGCGTTCTCCGTTTAATTGACCACGTTGCTGAGCGGCAAACCGGTGAGCGCGCGGCGACAGGCGTCCGCCGAGCGGACGCGGATTTCCATCAGGCCTTCTTCGCTGTAGAACGCCGCGTGCGGATTGATGATCAGGCGGTGATGGGCAGCGCGGTTCGGATCGCGCCATGCCGCAATCAGCGGGTCGTCGTCCGCGGGCGGCTCCTTCTCCAGGACATCGATCCCCGCGCCGGCCAGATGGCCGCAGTCGAGCGCCTCCGGCAGCGCCGCGACATCGACGATCCCGCCCCTGGCCGTGTTCACCAGATAGGAGCGGCGCGGCATCCGTGCCAGGGCGGCGGCGTCGATCGCGTGAAACGTTTCGTCGGTCAAGGGGCAGTGCAGGCTGACCACCAGCGAGCGGGCCAACAGTTCTTCGAGCGTTTCCGCGCGGCGGATGCCGAGGGCCTTGTCGTAGCCGTCCGGCTTGTAGGGATCGTGGAACAGGACCTCCATGTCCAGCGCCTTCGCCCGCAGGGCCGCCGCGGTGCCGATGCGTCCCAGGCCGACCACGCCGAACGTCCGGCCGCGCAGGCGCGCGATCGGCGCGGCTTGCAGGTAGGACCACGGCCCCCGGCTCGCCCGCAACCGTGAATTGAGGTAGTGCACGCCGCGGGCCAGCGCCAGCGTCAACGCGATGGCCGAGTCGGCGACTTCCTCCGTCCCGTAGTCGGGCACGTTCGTCACGAGGATGCCTCGCTCGCGGGCATAAGCACGATCGACGTTGTCGACGCCCACGCCCCCGCGCACAATCAGCTTGCAGCGGGTGAGCCGCTCGATGGTCCTCCTCGTCAGCGCCAGTTCATGGTAAAGGATGATCGCGTCGGCGTCCTCGATGTGCCCGACCAGGGCGTCCTCGGTCCGCGCCCCGAGCGCCGCGACCTCGGCCAGGTCGCCCAGCACGCCACGTTCAGGCTCCAGCCCGTCGGTAAGGAAATCGGTGATTACGACGCGAAAGGGCGCCTGGCTCATACGTGGCCCCGATAATGATCCAAGTGGGTGAACAAGAGGTTTTGGGCTTTCTGCAAGTCGCGTGCCTGCAGAGCGGCGAGGATCTGGCCGTGGCCCTTGACGCCCTGCGCCCAGTGCTCTCTCTCCTCGATCACCTCTTCCCGGAACCGCCGGAAGAAGACCTCCAGGAGGCTGTTGAAGGCCACCAGCGGCTCGATTTGGCTGGCCTGGAGCAACTCGCGATGGAAGGCCAGGTCGCCGGCGATGAATTCGTCGGGGGTGGCGGCCCGCCCGAGTGCCTCGTTGATTTCCGCAAGGCGCCCGCAGACCGCCGGATCCCCGGCGACCCGCTCCATGGCCTCGGCCAAAGCGCCCGTCTCGATGACGATGCGGGCCTTGAGCAGTTGCCGGCGGGGATAGTTGTTCAGCGCGAAGTGAAAGCCGAGATACTCCGTGACCCGCTCCATGTCGACCTGGCCGATCGTGAGCCCGCGGCGCGGGGCCGATTGAATGATGCCCAGGAAACTGAGCGACTTGGTAGCCTCGCGGACGCTGACGCGGCTGACGCCGAACATGTCGGCCATTTGTTGCTCGGTCGGCAACCGGTCGCCCTCGCCCAGCGCGTGGTCGAGAATGTAGTCCTTGATTTTGGCGACCACCAGGTCGCTGAGCGTCTCGCGGTGGATTCGGTTCTTGGCGACGTCTTTCATGGGAGCAGAGCCGCATGGTAATCGTTCGCGGGCCGGGGAGGAAGGGGGCCCGGGCGCCCCGCGAACGCTTGCGCCGCACGCCCTTCTCAGCCACCAATGTAACCGTTCACAGGCCGCCGGGGACTGGCTCATTTTTCGGCCGAAAACGGGGTTCGCCAGTCGCTAGTCTTTGACGGCCGAAAAATGTGCCTGTCCCCTTACGGCCGAGGGGGACAGTCCCCTTGCGGCCACACCTTCTTCGCCGCGAAAATCGGGACAGTCCCCTGTGAACGGTTACGCCCCCAATTGACAGCGGATTTGTGTTATTATAAGATAAGTTCCCGGCCTGTCAATCGCCTGAAAACGCGACTGGCGGACCGCGAATAGGGACCGAAGCTGCCGGCCGATTGAGAACTTCACAAGGATAGGAGCCTGCAACCGATGGCGGGAAGAGTGGCTGTTACCGATTACACGTTCGACGATTTGTCCGTTGAGAGTTCCGTTCTCGAACCGTTGGGCTGCCATGTGACGGGGCAGAAGTCCGGCAAGGACAAGGCCCAACTCATCGCCCTGGTGAAAGACGCCGATTACGTCATCACGCAATTCGCGCCGGTCGACGCGGCCGTGATCGCGGCGATGCAGAAATGCAACGTGATCGTCCGCTACGGCATCGGCGTGGACAACGTGGACCTGCAAGCCGCCGCGGCCAAGGGCATCCCGGTCTGCAACGTCCCGGACTACTGCACCGACGAAGTAGCCGACCATACGCTCGCGATGATCCTGGATTTGGTTCGCCGGATCACCTCCAACGCGCTGAAGGTCCGGTCGGGCGTCTGGGGCCTCGGCGTGCCGCTGGAGGCGCTGCACTCGCTCAAGGACATGACCGTGGGGGTCGTCGCCTTCGGACGCATCGGCCGCGAGGTGGCCAGCCGCCTCAAGCCGTTCAAGTGCAAGCTGCTGGTCTTCGATCCGGCAGTGGACGCTTCGGTGATTTCGGCCGCCGGCTGCACTCCTGCCACGCTGGACGAGTTGTTGCGGGCCAGCGACCTGATTACGCTGCACTGCCCCAGCAACGAAAAGACGAAGGGCATGATCAATGCCCGCAGCATCGCCAAGATGAAGCCCGGCGTGCTCTTCGTGAATGCGTCGCGCGGCACGCTCGTTCACACGGACGACCTGGTGGCAGCGCTGGCGAGCGGCCGGATATCGGCGGCGGCGCTCGACGTGACGGACCCGGAGCCCCCCCCGGCCGACCACCCGCTGGTGAAGATGGAGAATGTTTTCATTACGTCCCACATTGCCTCGGCCAGTCCGCAGGCGGCGATGAAGTTGCGAATGGATGCGGCCGGCACGGTCGCCATCGCCGTCAAGGGCGGAGCACTGCCGAACGTCGTCAACGGCGTACGAGTCTAAGTGGTTTCTGTTGCGGAAGGTGGCGGAATTGCAGGCTAAGAACCGTGAAGACATCGGAACCAATCAGCAGCCCCGTTTCGCGAGTGTCCTACCGCCCCTGCCGGGGCCAAACAACCAGGGAGAAACGCATGTCAACATCGGCACGAAAAACTATTCTGACATTGGGCGCCGCACTGGCGATGACGTGTCTCTTGGCGGCGATTGCCGCCGCGGCCGGGCCGGCCAAGCCGGATCCCGCGGCCCAAAAACCGATTGAAGTCGTGATCGAGTGGGGGTTTCCGAAGGCCGCGGAGGCGTTAGCTTTCGACGGGCGGATCGAGGCGACGCAAAATGGCGTGGTCGAGAAGGTCGCGCCGCTGCCGGGCGACACGGCCACCAGGATGGCCGGCCCGGCCGAGTGGAAATCGCCGGCATCCGGCGGGACGCGCCGCGGGGTCGTCGCTTCGCTCCGCTACGGCGATGCCGTCCGCGGGCCGGCCCGAACGATCATCACCGTACGGACCGGATCCGGCAGTTTCTCGTTCCAGCCCGTGGACCTCAAGGACGGGCCGATCCTTGCGCCGGAATACGGGTTCTTCGTGGCCGAGACCTCGGCGAACGTTACGGCTGCTTCGTTCCAGAAGGAACTGGCGACCAAGGGCCTCAAGACCATCCGCCAGAAGGTCCGCGAGCACCCCGAACAGACCTGGGAAGGGGCCGTGCGCGCCCTGCATGGCGCCATCCAGCTTCCGCCGATGCCCGAGCCGGCTTTCGAGCCGGCGATGTCGGTCGAGGTTCCCGACAAGTATCTCACCGGACTATGGCGCCTGGGCGCCTGGGGAATTATTCGGCGATGCCCGCGCATCAGCCGGGCGGACCTTCCCCAAGTTCTCGCAAAAGGCGACGTGCCCAGAGACTGCAAACGGGTCGATGACAAAGACCCGGACGGCGTTTATGTCGTGCGCGACAACCCCTTTCCGCCCTTGGGCTGCGAAACCGACCGCATTCTCTGGGCGCTGGATCACCTGGGAATGCACCACGCGGCCCGCGACGGTATCAGCGTCTGGCTGGAAGGCCAGCAGAAAGACGGCGCGCTGTCGCTAAACTCGGGCATGGAGAGAGCCCACAAGGTGGGAGCGCTGCAACTGCTATGGGTCATGGCCGAACACTACCGGCTTACGGGGGACAAGGAGTGGCTGAGGAAGGAAGCCCCGAGGCTCAAGGCGGCGGTGGACTGGATCCTCGCCCGGCGGAGTGCGACGATGAAGCAGGACCTCACCCAAGCGGAAATCGAGGGGATCAAGACGGGGAAGTGGTCGCCTTACGGACTTCAACCAAAGGTCGCGATGGGCGATGGCGACCCGAGCGGATCGCGGTACTACTATTGGGCGGATTCATCCGGCTATCAGTCGGTCAAATTGTTCGCCGACGTTGTGGCGGATGTCGATCCGCAGTTGGGCGTCCATTACGCGGCCGAGGCGGAGAAATACCGCAAGGACATTCTCCCCGTTCTCAACGAGTCCATCGTGCTCTCGCCGGTAATGAAGGTGCGAGACGGGACATACCGTTCCTTCCACCCCCAGGGCTTCCAGGACCGCGGCCCGCTGGCCAGAGTGCTGCCCGAAGGGGCGAACATCTACAGTCACTGCGGCCCCTATCACGCCGATTACTGCATAACCTGCGCGGCGATCGAGGCCTGGCTCAGGACCGGCCTGCTCTCGGTCGATGACGTGCGGATCGACGGGCACTTCGACGTGGTGGAAGACGTGTTTCTTCTGGACCACCCCTGGTTCCGCAAGCGAAAGAAGGACTACGACCCGGAGAAGGACTGGTTCGCCGTTGCCGGGTGGGGCTATCAATCCGGCTGGGAGAGGATGCCGGATTACTACCTTGTGAAAGACGATGTTCCGAACTTCATCCGGTCCTGGCTCAACCATTGCGCGGTCGATCTGAACTTCAAGGACTACTCGTTCAACGAACACACGACCTTCGCGGCCAACGACAAGTCGCACGGTCGGGCCGTGTTCCTCTCGAACTTCCGCAACATGCTGGTCACGGAGATCGGCGACGGCCTTTGGGTTACCCGTGCCACGCCCCGGGCATGGCTGGAGCAGGGCAAGAAGATCTCGGTGAAGAACGCGCCAACCTATTACGGTACGGTGGCCTACGAGATTGTTTCGGACGTGGACAACGGCAAGATCAGTGCCACTGTGGAAATGCCCTCGCGCAAGGCGCCGAAGGAAGTGACCCTGCGCCTCCGCCATCCCAAGGCCGCGCCAATCAAGAGTGTCACCGTCAACGGCAAACCATGGTCCGAGTTCAACACGGACAAGGAAACGATCACCCTGAAGGGCCTGGCCGGTACGGTGACTGTGACGGCCCAGTACTGAACGCGTGGGAATATGAGACACAACGGGAAAACGTGATAAATGCGAACTTGAACCAGGAGAGAAACATGACAACGCGGATGTTTCGAGTGTGTATGACCTTGGTAATGCCACTGATTCTGGTGTTGGCCGCTCAGGCGGCGGACTTGCCGAAAAGTACCCATGACTGGCCGGGCTATACCGGCCCCGATGGCACTTTCGCCGACCAATCCAAGGTGCCGATCCTCGATGACCTCAGCCAGGCCAAGCTGGTCTGGGTCAGCGAGCACGACGATCTCGGTTACGGTAAGACCACCAGCGGAGGCGGACACTCCTATGGCAAGGACTACTGGAGACCGAGCGGCAGCGCGAGCCTCATCGTGGCCAACGGCCTGGTGATCGCGGGATACTTCAATGCCAAGAACAGCGTGATGGCCGACGACATCATCCTGGCGATCGACGTCGCGACCGGAAAGACCAGGTGGAAACAGGTCTACACCGACAAGGGGATCAACCGCGGGGCCGGTAAACACCTCCCGTACGGCCCGACGCCCGTCGCCAGCCAGGGGAAGGTCTTCCACCTGGGCACCTCCGGCCGGCTCTACTGCGTCGATCTGGATACCGGAAAGCCGGTGTGGGAGAGCGACGTGGGCGAAGAGCACAAGGCACTGCAAGCCCTCAAGGCGAAGGCCATCGTGAAGGACGACACGAAGGAGGGCATCTACTCGCGTGATATGAAGAAGATGGTCACCCCGTTGATGGTGATCGATGGGGTGCTGATGGTGACGGTGGGCAATCTGCACGGTTTCGACACGGCGACGGGCAAGAAACTCTGGGAGATTCCCAGCGCAACGGCCGTACTGTCCGTTCCCTGCCCGGCGAAGCTCAACGGCGCGATGTATGCCTTGTGCAGCGGTTCCGATGGGTACATGCGGCTGATCCGGCCCAAGACGGGCGAAGTCGTGTGGAAAGAGTTCCTGGGCGCGTGGTTCCTGCCCATTGTCGCCGACGGACGGGCGTTCGTGCCTCGACTTCAGGATCCCAGCAAACCCAAGTCCAAAGAACAACGTCCCACCCTCACCGCCTTCGCCTTGAGCGAGACCGGCGCGAAGATGCTCTGGCAGTCCGATTTCCCCATGGATGGCGACAGTTGGAATGCCTACCGAGACGGAGTCATCTACGCCACTGCCCACGTCTATCAACCGGCGGGCGGGAAAGTCATGGCTTTCCAAGCCGAGGACGGAACGCTTCTGGGCATGTACGACGACAAGGAGGGCGACCGGGGGAGAGTGCATCTCTGGGGCAACCGTCTCGTCGTCGTTGGCGACAACCACCACGAATCGCTGGCGTCAAGCTGCTATTATTGGGCGCTGACACCCGGTCTGAAGGACCTGGCCAAGTCCGGTAAACCGCACTACGCTCGCAAATGGGGAGATTACCGGGGCGTCTGCGGTTACGAAGTCTTGATTCGCGATCCGTTTGCCGATGGCTACCAGTTCACCCGGGCCATCGACATCAAGAAGGGCAAGGGCGTGATCATGTGCTGGGATCTCAGAAAGCAATAGTGCTTATCTGAAGTAATGCAAGACAACCGGAATTCACTGTTACGAGGAGAAGACTGTGCGCACCTGGGCAAGGGGAGTGTTCAGAGTATCGTTTGTTGTCCTAGGGCTAAGTGTGATCGCTCAGGCGGCGCAGCCCGACTCTGTCATCCTATTAAAAGGCAGGGCACTTGACGAACTGCGCCAACCGGCAACCGGCGACTGGGCCGAGATCGGGCAATTTGCCTATGTCTATCGCAAGGGCGCGGCCGACAACCCCTGGGAAACCCGCTGGCTGGAGCCGACCGATGACCTGCTCTGCGGCCTGCTTTGGGAGGAGAAGCCGCTGGTCAGCTCTATTGAAGTTGAGTTTCCCAAGGGTAGTTTCACGCCGGACCAGAAGGACTTGAGCGTCGACCTCCTGCCCGGCGGTCGTCATCCCCGCGCGGCCCACCCGACCCAAATGATCGACTGGTACGCGCCGGACAAGCGGTCCCTGGTCGTCCC
>JBEKCP010000047.1:0-17819 GCA_050014815.1 Thermoguttaceae bacterium
CGTCACGAGGGTCGTTTCCGGCCCAACGGGCCGACAATTCGTCCATGCCGATTGGCGAACCGTTGGCCCGTTGGGCCGATTCGTTGAAAATGAAAGGGGGTGGTCGCGGGTCCCGGTTCCCCAGGGCGGTGCCCTGGGCTGGGCGAACCGACGGTCCTTCGGGCCTCACTTAGCTGCTTTGTGGACACGCCGCACATGCCTTCACTCCGGCATGACGGCCACCAGCTCGTGGCAGACGGCCTCGAAATGGGCCGCCCCAAGCGTCTGTCGCTCCTCGGCGAAACCGATCAACAGCGCCAGGTCGCAGAGGCGATTGATCTGCCGGGCAACCCCTCGAGTCAACTCGAAGAGCGTGGGGATGGCCTCCGGCTCGATGATCGCACGCGTGGCGCCGGCCGCGCGAAGCCGATGGGCCACGTAATCCGCCGTCTCCTGCTCGCCCAGCGGCCTGAGCAGACACTTCACCCCCAATCGCTCCTCCAGTTGCGGCAAGCGATCGAGGATGGGCAGGATGCCGGGCTGGCCCGACAAGAGGAGCGTCATCGCCGGCGACCCGCAAGCGGGTGCCCCGCCGGCGCCGAAGTTCAACAAGAGCCGCAGCGTCTCGAACGTGTGGCTGCTCTCGATCAAGTGGGCCTCGTCCACCAGCACCACGGCGTGCCGGCCCTGCCGGGCGTTTTCCACCAGCGCGTGCTCGATCCTCCGGACGCTGTCATGGAGGCCGGCGCAAGACGCCTGGGGCGAGCCGGTCAACTCGTCGGCCAGGTAGGCCATCAGCTCGGAGGTGGACATCTGCGGATAGACCAATCGCACGAACGGCGAGAATGTCTCGCCCAGCATGGTGCGGAGCATCGCGGCCACGAGCGTTTTGCCGGTGCCGGCGGGGCCGGCCAGGAGGGCCCCCCCGCGGCGGTTCTCCACCGCATAGCGGAGCTTCAGGAGCGCCGCCTGGTGCGACTGGCTCGGGAAGTAGAATTGCGGATCGACCGTGTTGTCGAACGGCTTCTGCCGGAGCTGCCAGTAGGATTCGTACATAGTTACTCACCGGCGACGAAGTTCTGGATGGTCCCCGCGCAAGCGACGCCTGCCTCCGCGAGCTTCTCCTGCAACCGCTCGAGGCGGTCGGGCGTGGTTGAGCGGACGCTTTGCACCAGGACGACGGCGTCGAGGCGACTCCGAATTGCCTGCCCCAGCGGCGTCCGGGCCGCAGCCTCGATTTCCAACTCCCCGAGGTCCACGAGGACGGCATCGTAGTTCCGCGACAGGATGTCGAGGTCGGCCGCCACCCGGGGGAAAGGGGGGACAGTCCCCCTTTGTGTGCAGCACCCTTCAAGGGGAAAAGGGGGGCAGTCCCCCTTTTCTCCAGCGATGGCCTCACGCACCGGGACCACGGTCAATCGATCGGTGATCGACTCGACGGCCACTTCTTCCAGGGGCAAGCGGCCAGAAAGCGAGTCTTCCCAGCCCGTCTGCGGCAGAAGCCCCAGGGTCTGGGCGAGCGCCGGGCGGGCCAGCCGGGCATCCACGAGCGCCAGGCGAACGTCTTGGGCGGCCAACCGCCGCGCAGCGGCCAGCATGACCGTGGTGACGCCTTCGCCGCCGGTCGCACTGCCGAAGCCCAGCACCTTGCGGCCCGAGCGAACGATCCCCGCCAGCCCCTCGGTCAATTGGTCCATCGCCGGGATCGCGGCTTCCTGGAGCCGGTTGCAGGCATCGGGCCAAGCCACGCAGTCCACCTGCAACAGGGGCCGCCAGGGCGCCCGGGGCGCGGCGGGCGTCGCAGGCCCGGTTGCGGCGGGCGGCTGAGAGACCGTGGGCTCCGCAACCGTTTCCGCCGCCGGCAAGGGCGCCGCCGTATCGACCGGCCAGCCCAACTCCATGAGGAGGCTCGACATCGTCGCGCCGGTGTCCTGGGTTGGAAAACCGCTCATCTTGCGCGTCCGCGAGTCGTCGGAAAACAGTTTCTTAATGATCGCTTGGTCCAGTACGGTCATAGTTGGTCCTGACAGGGGGGCTTTCGATCGTGCCTTCCAACCGCGCTACTCCAGGCTCGGTGGACTGCGGTGGATCCTGAGCCGACGCGGCCGACACACCCGGGGCGGGCGAGGGCATCAGGGGGTTGCCCTGTGCCGCGCCGGCGCCGGGATACCTGTTGGGGGATTCGTCGCGGAACGCCTCCGAACGATTCATCCGGTAATCTCGCGTGGGACTACCGCGGAGGTCGGCCTGGTAGTCCGGCGGCTGGCCGGGCGTCTTTTCGCCTGGGCGGATTTCCGCCGGGCGGATTTCCGCCGGGCGGATTTCCGCCGGGCGGATCTCCGCCGGATCGCTGACACGGTAATCCGCCGGATGGCCCTGCGGAGGATCCTTCGGATTGGTCGCGGCGCCCGGGGCGACAGGTGGCGGCCACCCGAGATCGCCCGGCGCCTTCGGCCGGCTCGTACCGACCTGTGGCTGCGGGGTCAGGTAGGCCGGTGTGTTGCCGATCGAGGCCTGACTGGTTTCCTGAATCGTGCCTGAAAGAGTCGCCCCGGCCCCGGCCCCGGACTCGTTGGGCCCGGGCGTCGTCGTGGTAGCAATTGCCGGCGATGCGGCATTGGCCCGAAAACCGGGTAGTTCGCCGATGGTCGGACCTTGTTCCGCCTTCTTACCCAAGGTGAAAGGCAGGATCGCCGCGAGCACCAGGAGGACTCCCCCACCGGCAAGGAGTTTTCCAGACAAACCCTGGCTGATGACCCGTCCGTCACGGCGCTCGCCCTGACGGGTTGCGTCGATTTCGTTAAGATCGGGGATTTGCGCAATCAGCGGAACATCAGGTCTGGGTGGCTTGGCGATAGCTGGTCGGGCCGAGTTCCTGGAAGTTCTCGGGACTTGACCCTGGCCACCCGCAGGCAAATTGACGTTGGAAAGGGGCATAAGACGTTTCCCTGGGCAATCAATAGGTGCAGACCTGGCGCGGAACGAAGGAGGACCGCTCGTGTTGGTGAGTTATCGGTTCCGATTACGCAGTTCTTGAGGATGAAACTGATTTGGAAGACTGCGTAATATAGAAAACTTAAGATGATTAAGCGCGTTTAGCGGGCGGGCTTGCCCGCCGTGTAAATCGTGGGCCAAACTCGGCGCACCCAGAGGGTACCCGGCCCGCCCGCTAAACGGCATACGTTTCTAAGCCTGGCGCTTTGGCGGTGCTTCATTTACGACACACCGACCGCATCCTTGACCCCCACGCAGAATCCCAGTAGCATGGGAACCGGTCCTCTCCGCATTACCCATTTAGAAAGGACAACCCAGATGCGGCGTATCGTGTCTATCCTGGCCCTGGTCGGCCTCGCGAGTTTGATCGGTTCGGTTGCGGTAGCGGCCGAGAGCCCCGCCAAGATCCGCGTGCTCCTGATTACGGGCGATGACGTGGGCGCACACCCGTGGAAGGAGCAGGCCGCGGCGACCGCCGATGCCCTCAAGGCGGCGGGGAAGTTCGACGTGACCGTGACCGAGGACTTGGGCGTTCTCGACTCGGCCGACGGCCTGAAGCCCTACGGCGTCATTGTCCTGACGCGGTACAATAGCAAGAAGCTGCCGCTGGGCGATCAGGCCAAGCAGAATCTCCTGGATTTCGTCAAAGGGGGCAAGGGCTTCTTTGTCCAACACCTGGCCAGCGCGTCGTTTCCCAAGTGGGACGAGTTCGGCAAGCTCTGTGGCCGCTACTGGATCATGGGCAAGTCCGGCCACGGGCCGCGGAGCGTCATCGCGGCCGAGGTGGTCGACAAGAATCATCCCATCACCCGGGGGATCGAGGACTTCAAGAGCGACGACGAGCTTTATGCCAAGCTGGCCGGCGATGCGCCGATCCACGTCCTGGTCCAGGCCCACTCGGACTGGAGCAAGAAGACCGAGCCGCTGGTCTTCTGCCTGGACTACGGCAAGGGCCGCGTGGTACACAACTGCTTCGGGCACGACGGCAAGGCGCTGGCCACGCCGGCCGTGCGGAAGATCATCGCCCGCGGCGTCGAGTGGGCCGCCACCGGCCTGGTGACCGGGGAGCAGTAATCCAGTGATGACGCAGATCGAACAGGCCCGCTCGGGCGCCGTCACCCCGGAGATGGAGGCGGTCGCCCGTTGTGAACAGCTCGAAGAGGACCTGGTCCGCCGGGAGGTGGCCGAGGGCCGGATGGTCATCCCGGCCAACACGGCCCACCTGGCCAAGGGCCTCCAGCCGATCGGCATCGGCGTGGCGGCGCGGACCAAGATCAACGCCAACCTCGGCAAGTCGGCCGTATCGAGCGACGCCCGGTGCGAATTCGAGAAGCTCCTCTTGGCCGTCCGCTGCGGGGCCGACACGGTCATGGACCTCTCGACCGGCGAGGACATCGACACCGTCCGGCAGCGGATCATCGAGGCGGCCACGGTCCCGGTCGGGACGGTGCCGATCTACCAGGTGGCCGAGCAGCTCGACGACATCGCCGAAATGCGGCCCGTCGATTTTCTGGACGTTGTTGCCCAACAAGCGCGGCAGGGCGTGGACTACATGACCATCCACGCCGCCCTCTTGCGGGAGCACGTGCCGCTGACGGCGGGCCGCGTGACGGGCATCGTCAGCCGCGGCGGGTCGCTGGTGGCCAAGTGGATGGCGATCCATCGCGAGGAGAACCCCTTCTACACCCACTTCGACGAGCTTTGCGACATCATGCACGCCCACGACGTCACCTGGAGCCTGGGCGACGGCCTGCGTCCCGGCTCGTTGGCCGACGCCAGCGACGAGGCCCAGTTGGCCGAGCTGCGGGTCATGGGGCAGTTGGCCCGCCGGGCCCGAGAGCGCAACTGCCAGGTGATGATCGAGGGCCCGGGCCATCTGCCGATGGACCACATCCAGCGGAACATCGAGCTGGAAATCGAGTGGTGCGACGGCGCCCCGTTTTACGTGCTGGGGCCGGTGGTGACGGACATTGCGCCGGGCTACGATCACATTACCAGTGCGATCGGCGCGGCGATGGCGGCGTGGTATGGGGCGGCCATGCTGTGTTACGTGACGCCCAAGGAGCACCTTGGGCTGCCGGGGTCGGAGGACGTGCGTCAGGGGGTGATTGCGTACAAGATCGCCGCGCACGCGGCCGACGTGGCCCGGCACCGCCCGGCGGCCCGCCAGCGGGACGACGCCTTGAGCCGCGCCCGCTTCGCCTTCGACTGGGAGGAGCAGTTCCGCTTGTCGCTGGACCCCGAGACCGCCCGGCGCATGCACGACGAGTCGCTGCCCGGCGACGAGTACAAGCAGTCGTCGTATTGCAGCATGTGCGGTCCGAAGTTCTGTTCGATGAAGACGACCCGCGAGGTGCGGGAGGCGACGTAGCGCAGTTTAGCGGGCGGGCTTGCCCGCCGTGGAAGGCGGAGGGCGGAGGGCGGAAGGAACAGCAGCGATCAAAAGCCGTTGCCTACAGATATCGTTTCATCGGACGCTTGCGGTTTAACGAGGAGCGATCGAGGGCGTGGCCGCTCCGACGTCGTTTGGCCGGTCGCTTGCGGTTTAACGAGTTCGCCCGAGGGTACATGACCTCAGCATCGTCCAGCCCGACCTCATCGCATCCGACTCCGCCGCGGCCCACCGCGGTGCCCGGCGCCCGCTGGGCCCTGGCGCTCCTCTTGGGCATGAACCTCTTCAACTACATCGACCGCCAGGTCTTGGCGGCGGTCGAGCCGGAGATCGCCGAGTCGCTTCTGTTGTCCAGCGACCCGGACGACCCGAACGTCCAGGCGAAGATGGGGGCGTTGGCCTCCGCATTCTTGTTCTCGTACATGCTGGCTGCACCTGTTTTCGGCGTGTTGGCCGAGCGATGGCCGCGCTGGAAGCTGATCGCCGTGGGGATCGCCGTGTGGACCGTGGCCAGCGGGGCCAGCGGACTTGTCACGACGTTCGTGATGCTGTTGGTGATGCGGTGTTTCGTCGGGATCGGCGAGGGGGCCTATGGCCCGATCGCCCCCACGGTGCTGTCCGACTACTTCCCGATCGCGGTCCGCGGGCGAATCATGGCATGGTTCTACATGGCCATCCCCGTCGGCGGAGCGCTGGGGTATGCCCTGGGGGGCTACTTCGCCGGGCTCGACAAGGCCGGCGAGAGCTGGCGATGGGCCTTCTACGCGGTGGTGCCGCCGGGCCTGCTCTTGACGCTGGCCTCGCTGGTGTTGCGCGAGCCGGCGCGGGGGGCGGCGGAAGGCGTGGCCGCGCCCCGCCGCCGGATCGCCCTGCGAGACCTCCGCCTGCTGGCGGGGACCCCGTCCTACGTGCTCGCCACGCTCGGCATGGCCGCCATGACCTTCGCCATCGGCGCCTTCGCCTTCTGGATGCCCCGCTACCTGAAGTCGTCCGGCGTGCCGCCCTGCCTCGGCATCGAGCCCCGCATGTTCTTCGGCGTCATCACGGCGGTGGCCGGCCTGACCGGGACCATGGCCGGCGGCCTCTACGGCGACCGGCTCCGCCGCCGCTTCGCCGGCTCCTACTTTCTCGTGTCGGGCGTGGGCATGCTGATCAGCGTCCCGAGCGCCTTGATGTTCGTCTACACTCCGTTTCCATTGGCCTGGGCGTTCATCTTCATAACCGTCTTCTTCCTGTTCTTCAACACGGGCCCGACCAACACGATCCTGGCCAACGTGGTCCACCCCTCGATCCGCGCCACGGCATTCGCGGTGAACATCCTGATCATTCACTCTCTGGGCGACGCGCTGTCGCCCACTTTGGTCGGCGCGATGGCGGACCATTACAAGAGTTTGAGGCCGGGGTTCGCGCTCGTTGCGGCCTTCATGGCCCTCGGCGGCCTCCTCTGGCTCTGGGGCGCCCGCTACCTGGAGCGTGACACGGAGTCGGCGCCCTTGCGGCTGCCATGAGGGCACTGGAGTTCCGCGTGGCGATTGGCTACGATGAGGCTTACAAATCCGAAACTCGAAATCCGAAACAAATTCAAATTACCAAACTCCCAATGACAGAAACGCCGCTGTTTGGAACATTTGGGATTGGCATTTGGAATTTGTTTCGGATTTCGATATTCGGATTTCGTGCTTCAAGAAACTCTGGAGCATGACCGACCATGCCACAAGGCCTCTTTCTCGGCATCGAGATCGGCGGGACGAAGCTGCAACTGGGCGTCGGCCGCGGCGACGGCACGCCCATCGTGGAACTGCAACGCGCCGAGGTCGATCAGCGGCGAGCCGCGGACATCCGCCGGCAGATCGAGGCGGTCGCACGGCCGATGATCGAGAAATACGCCCCGCGGGCCGTCGGCTTCGGTTTCGGCGGGCCCGTCGACGCCCAGGCGGGCAGGACCGTCAAGAGCCACCAGGTCGAGGGCTGGGACGATTTCCCGCTGGCCCAGTGGTGTCGCCAGACGCTCGGCCTGCCGGCACGGCTCAGTAACGACGCCGATGCCGCCGGGGTGGCCGAAGCCCGCTTCGGCGCGGGACGCAAGGACCGCGTCGTCTTCTACATCACCGTCGGCAGCGGGATCGGCGGCGCCCTGATGATCGGCGGGCAGCTTTACGGCGGCGGCCGGGGCATCGCCTCCGAGATAGGTCATCTCCGGCCGGGGCTGGACGCCGAGGAGCCCGAGCGGACCGTCGAATCGGCCGCCAGCGGGTTCGGGTTGGCCGCAAAGGCCCGGGCCATTCTCAACCAACGGCCGACCGACCCGCGGGCGGCCGCGCTACTGCGGCGGTGCGGCGCCGAGCCGGAGCATCTCAGCGGCCGCATGGTGGTCGAGGCCGCCGGTGAAGGCGATCCACTGGCCTGCGAGATCTTTCAACGGGGCCTCCGCACGCTGGGCTGGGCCATCGCCCAGGTCGTCACGCTCGTGGCGCCCGAGGTCGTCGTGCTGGGCGGCGGGGTCCCGCTGGCGGGCGAGTCGCTCTTCTTCGAGCCGCTCCGCCGCGAGGTGGCCCGCTACGTCTTTCCGCCCTTGACCGGCAGTTATCGCCTCGTTGGGGCCGAATTGGGCGAGGAGGTCGTGGTCCACGGCGCGCTGGCGATTGCGGCCGAACTGGAGCCGGCGCCCTGAGCGAGATCATGAGCCGGTGGCGTCAGCCCGGATTATTCATGAACTGGTGACGCTGCGCGCAGTGTGCCACTGCTTGCTTGCAAGCAGTGTGAAGCTCAAATCATTGTCCATTCACTGCTTGCAAGCAAGCAGTGGCACACCTACATGAATAATCCGGGTTAGCCACCGGATAGTATGGACGGTTGAACGGCGTTCGCGCCTATCCGGGGGCTTACGCCCGCTGGCTCCGGTTGCACCACGCCGACCGCAGGGCTGCGGACGGGCCGCTACTTGTGGCCGATGTAGTAGTGAACGCTCTTATACTCGAACTCGGCTGCCTCGGACGCGTCTTTCACCAGGACGAGCGGCCGCCACGCCGGTGCTTGTTCGGCCTCGCCCTGCGACGCTGCTCTTGGCGGCCCCACGGCCACGTGCCAATCCTTGAAGGGGCCTTCCGCCTGCTTCATCTTGAAGCGGAAACCGCTCATCCCTACCTGATAATCTCTGTGCTCGTACCTGGTTGAAGACGGGCTCCATTGTTGGGTGAGCTCCAGCGCCCAATTCGCCTGGCCGTTCTTCTCCTTGACCAATCGCAGGAACGGCTCCTTGCCGTCGGGATCGCCGGAAACGAACAAGCCGGGTTCGCTCTTGATCGTCGGCACGGCGACGAACCAACGCGACCGCGGGGCTTCCCTGCTCACGCCGAGCCGCCCGTCTCGTTCGACGAATTGCCAGCCATTCCAGCTCAACTCGTAGAGCCGTTCCTTGGCCTGAAACGCGGCCCAGACGGCACGGACAGACATCAGCACCAGCAGCGGAACGGCGAAACAGGACAGCGCGCGACCAATTCGGTTCATTGCGGGTCTCCTTTCGTTAAGGAACTCGACAAGCCGGGCCCGAACCCGCCACGGCGGCGAGCAGGACCATAACGAGGATGCCCTGCGGGAGCAGAAGGGAGGCAGAAAGAAGGGCAAGCCGCTTACTGATGCCCCGCGAGAGCGCGCCTGCCCCCGCTTCCTCCTCCAGGCCAGCCAATATCTCAGCGCGTCCGCCACGCCGTAACGAACGTGTCCCCGGATTTTCATGGCCGTGCCTTCGGCGAACAACCCCTCATGATAGCGGCCCCGTCTGAGAACAGGAAGGGGGGCTGTGGTGGGGTAGGGACGACCGGGCCGGGACGCATCCGCTCACGAACGCAACCTGAAATGTCGATTATGGGAAAATCCCACTTGCCCACTTGCCCACTTCGAGGTAGAATGTCTTGGAGAGGATATCGGAGGCATTCGTATGACAAGCAAGACGGCAGACAGTAAAGGGCGGGTTGCACTGGGCAAGGCCTTCGCCAATAGCCCAGTGATGATCGAGCGGATTAGCCCAACTGAAGTGAGGATCGTCAAGGCCCGAGTCATCCCGGACAGCGAAGGCTGGCTCTGGGACAATCAGAAAGCCCTTGGGATGGTTAAGCGAGGTTTGCGGCAGGCGAAGAACCGGGAATTCGCCGAGAACCCGCCTGACCTGGACCTCGGTGGTTCCCCCGCCAACGAGCTTGACGGCTGATGTTCACGCTGCAATGGACCAAGGAAGCCGACAGGCAGTTTCGGACGCTCAAAGACCGCGCCGAGAAGAGCGCGCCGACCCGAAAGCTCAAGAAGACCAAAACCTCGAAGAACGCAGGCTTGTTCAAGCAGGTCCGCAAGGCGATCCAGCAGCTTCAGGAGAACCCCCGACATCCTGGTTTGCAGACGCATCCGTACTACTCGCTTCCCCACCCTTACAAGAAGGGTGAGAAGGTTTTCGAGGCTTACGCGCAAGACGACACGCCCGGGGCGTATCGGATCTTTTGGTGCTATGGTCCCAAGGAGCGTGAAATCACGATCATTGCGATCACCCCGCATCCTTGACACGTTAGAACCCCAGCACGTCGTTCATACCGTAGAGACCGGGGGGCTTGCCGGCGAGGAATCTTGCGCCGGCCAAGGCCCCCAGCGCGTAGCAGTCGCGGTTGGAGGCCCGGACCGTTAGCTCGATCGTCTCGTCCAACATTCCGACGACGATCGTGTGCTCGCCCGGATTGTCGCCGCCGCGAATGGCGTGATAGCCGATTTCCTCGTGCGGTCGTCTTCCCGGGCGGCCGGACCGGCCGTGGCGATGCTGGGTCTGGCCCATCGTATTATTGTCAATCGGGATTACTGCACCCTTTTTTCCCAAAGCGGCAACTATACAGGTAGTAGGTCTTTGATCGAGACTGGAAACCGGCCATGCCGCGGCCAGGGCGCCGTACACCTCGCAGAGAGTAGACAACGTGGAGCGTGATGAATTGGCGGCCATCGTCAGAGTCAACCAGGCGGCGATCTACCGATACCTGCGATACCTGGGGGCGGACGCGCCAACAGCCGAGGACCTGGTCCAGGAAACCTTCTTGGCGGCTTTCAAGAGCCCCAAAGCGGAGCAAGACCTTTCCAACCCGTCCGCATGGCTCAGGGGGATCTCACGGAATCTCTTCCTGCAGCACTGCCGCCGGGACAGGCGGTCCCCCGTGGTTGCCGGCAGTGAACACCTGGAGCAGGCGGAGAATGCCTGGCGGTCGGTTTTCCTCCGGGGCGGCGACGGTTTCGACTACCTCGAAGCCTTGCGGCGATGCCTGTACGACCTGCCGCCCAAGCATCGCAATGTCCTGGACATGCGTTATCGGGACAAAAGGTCTCGCGGCGAAATGGCACAGTCCCTGGGGGTGTCCGAGGACGGGATCAAGTCGCTGCTGCGCCGGCTTCGGGCCGCCCTGGCCAAGTGCGTCGAGAAGCGTCTTGCGCTAGAGGGGACGGATCAAGGATGAGCAAAGAAACCGAGAGACTCATTCATATCCTGCTCTGCGAGGAAATCGGGGCCGAAAAGGTCCCCGATGTGACGGAGAGGGTCCTGGAGCGGGCTCTGCAGCGCAGGCGGCGCTCCTGGCGGCGGGGCGTCTCCGTGCCCGTCCGGCAATTCTTCCAGCGGCCCCGCTTGCCCCTTAGCGGGCGAGCCTGGCAGCGGGTCGCCACGGTCGCCGCCCTGCTTGTCGTGTGCGTCCTCGCGGTGTGGTGGACCACGGGCCGCCGCTACCCGGCGCCCGAGGCGTCCGGCTCGTACAAACTGCTCGACGCTGCGGAAGTTCGCCGGGGAGCGGTCCTCGTAACCGAGGACCAGCCGGCGTCGCTCGCGCTTGGCGGATACTGCCAAGTCCGACTGGAACCGAATACCGCACTGCGAATCGAGGGAAGAAAAGGCGCGGAAGAAGTCCTTCTTGAGAAGGGAGCCGTGAAATGCGACGTGAACCCCGGCGTCGGGGCCTTCGCAGTCCGCAGCCGGGTCGGGACCGTCTCCGTTACCGGAACGAGTTTTTCGGCCAGCCTGTTGGAGAGAAAAACGGCGGAAACCGGCCCGGGCAGCCCCGCCGCGGTCTGGATGCTGGCCGTGGCGGTCGCGGCCGGCAGCGTGAGCGTGGACTATAACGGCAGCGTGTTCAAGCTGTCGGCGGGCTTGCAGCAGGTCTTCGGCGAGGAACCCGGCGCAGGGCCGAATCAACCCGTGTCGCCCGGCGGCACAGGGAAAGTAACGATCACCGGAATGGCCAGGGCCCTCGGCGAGGCAAGCGGCAATTTGAATCCCGGTGTCGCCAATGCCACCCTGACCGTCACGGCGAATGATACCAAAGTGGTTTACTACGTCTCGGGCTGGGCGGGCGTGATACTCGCCAAGCAGGCCGACGGGAAGAAGGCCGAGGTCACCGGCGTGCTCGTCGAAAAGGACGGCAGGAAGACGATCACCGCGGCGTCCGTGGGTGTCAAGATCATCGTCGTCGAGGAAGAGCCGCCGCAGAAACCCCCGCACTGAGTTTTTTCTGCCGCCAGGGCGCAGATCCGCGTGTGCCTGTTTCGAGGGAAGGAGGTGAAAAGAAGAGAATACGGTTTCCCCTCCGGGAGTGTGTTGTTTGTTCGGCAAACGAATTCACAAAAGGAAAATGACCATGTTCAATCGTGCAATGTTGGTTGCCCTGGCGGTCGGTCTGGTCGGCTTCGCGTACGCGAGCGCTGCACTCGCCGGCGATCCGCCCAGCGCAAAGAAAGCAACGATTACGGGAATGGGCAAGGCCCTCGGCGACGCCGGCGGCAAGCTGGACCCGAGTGCCGCGAATGCCACCGTAACGGTCACGAAAAATGGCGCCAAGATCGTTTACGACGTCTACGGCTGGGGAGGCATAATCATCGCCAAGCAAGCTGACGGGAAGAAGGTCGATGTCACCGGGGTGGTCGGCGAAAGGGACGGCAAGAAGACGATCACCGCGGCGTCCGTGGGCGTCAAGATCATCGTCGTCGAGGAGAAGGCGGCCAAGAAGCAAGGGCAATGAGCTTCGTCCTCATGAATGATCCGGGCTAATATGAGGAGAATCGGTATGCTCAGGCGTGCGGTGTTGGTTGCTCTGGTGGTCGGCCTGGTTGCTCTTGTGTTGCCGAGAGCGGCATCCGCGGACGAGCCGCCGATCATCGGCGTCGTGAGGGCCGCGGCCGCCGGCGCCGAAGAAGCCGCCACCGTGAAGGTCGGCCAGGTGATCTACAAAGTCACCAAGGACGATAACGGCAGGAAAGTGGCGAGGGGTGCAAACGACAAGAAAGTCGAGATCAAAGGGATCCTGAGCAATAGGAACGACGCAAAGTGGATCACCGTGACCTCGTGCAAGATCGTGGAATAACACGCTACTGATTGGTTGACTGTTCCCGCCGGAGGGCGCGGCAGGCGTCTCTCGGCAGCCCCGTCGGCTGCTGGAGAACCGGCCGCACCGTCGGGATCCATTACGAAGGGAGAGGCCCATGCGCGCACACGCTGGAACGTGGTTAATGTTGGCCTGGCTGGCGGCTGTCATGGCGCTGAGCAGCCCGCTGCCAGGCGCGGAACCGAAGGCGAAAGACGGGGCGGCCGACGGCGGCGCTGCTGCGGCCGGCGACGAGGGCCGCCCGCCGGCGCCCGACCGGGGGAGTCCGAAGAAGAAGGAACGAGCCGCTGGAGCCAGGGACCCCGTGGCCTCGGCGTTTGCCTTGCCCAGGGGGGGCGTGTTGAACCCCAAGCAGCAGGCAGCCTACGACAATCTGAAGCAAAACAGCGAGGCGGAGTTGCGCCAGGCGTTCGACAACGTCCAGCAAGCCGAAAATGCCGCCGCGACGGCGAAGGCCCTCAGGGAGGTCAGGGAATGCCGGGCAAAGATACGTGCCGCCATCCAGGACATTCTCGCGATGCCGTATAATGAGGCCCCATCGCAGGCGAGCCAGCAGCCCGGCAGCAGCGGCTCGGAGGGATCCAGGCCCGGCGGTTATGCGCCGCAGTACGGCAATTACGGCGGCTACGCCCCATGGTATCCTTACGGCGGCAACGGCTATTATCCCTACGGCGGCAACGGCTACTATCCCTACGGCGGCAGCTCTTATCCGTATCGCTCGTACAACCCCTCTTCGTCCTCGCAAAACACGAAGACTGGCGGTTCGGGGCAAGGCAGCTCCAGTACGGGTTCGAGCAGCACTACCGGAAAGCCCCAGGGCACCACGACATCGGCCCCCAAACCTGCGTCCAAGCCGTCTTCAAAACCTGCTTCCAAGCGGTGAAACACTGGCGGCCTGCTGCACCAAATAGAAGTGTTATCGTGTCTCAGTAGAGACTGTTTTGTGTTCTGTTTTTCAAGATTCACCCGGGAGAAGGAGAGTGAACATGTTCAAGCGTATGACGATGGTTGTGTTGCTGGCCGGTTTGGTTGCTCTTGCGCTGACAGCGTCTGCAATCGCTGCCGACGATCAGGTCCGTCTCGTCGGAAAGCTGGCCAAGATTGACGGCAAGACGTTAACCATCACCAGCACCGCGGACGACGGGAGCAAGACTACCGTCGTCACCTGCAACGACGCGACGAAAGTCCATCGCGATGCCGACAACGCGATGCTGAAGCTCGCGGACCTGAAGGTCGGGCAGACGGTGCGGGTGTATTACACCAAGTCCAACAACATCGCCACGTTGGTCAATATCGCCAAGCCCGGTTCCAAATAACACGGCGAGGCGACGAATAGCGAATAAGCCCGCCCCGAAAAGGCGGGCTTATTCAATTCACCGCTGATCAGCGCCCATGAGTGTTCCGGGATTTCGAGAGGCCCCCGCCTCTGCCGGCGGGGCCATCTTGCACGGGCCCCCCTTTTCGGTATAACGGGGGCATGAATCCCCTCGAAAGCTATCTGGCGGACCTCCGCGACGTCCACTCCACCGGGGCTGGCGTGGCGGAAACGTCCTGCTATCCGGCGCTTTCCAACTTGCTCAACGAGGTCGGCAAGTCGCTCAAACCCAGGGTCCGTTGCGTCATCAACCTGGCCAATCGCGGGGCCGGCCTGCCGGATGCCGGGCTTTTCACCGCGGACCAGCTCCAGAAGGGCAGCGCGGAGCCGAAGCAGGGCCAGCCCCCCGCCCGGGGCGTGGTGGAGGCGAAGGGGCCGAAGCAAGACGCCCAGAAGATCGCCCAGTCCGAGCAGGTCCAGCGGTACTGTGGCAATTACGGCCTGGTCGTTGTGACCAATCTACGCGAGTTCCTGCTCTTGGGTCGCGGCCCGACGGGCAAGCCGGTCCCCCTGGAGGGCTATGCCCTGGCGGGCGACGAGCGGGCCTTCTGGAGTCTTGCCGCGCACCCGCAAAGAGCCGCCGGGGAACACGGCGAGCGGTTCGTCGAGTACCTGAAGCGGGTCATGCTGACCAACGCCCCGCTCCGTACCCCGCAGGACCTGGCTTGGTTCCTTGCCTCCTACGCCCGCGACGCCAAGGCGCGGATCGAATCGGTGGAGCTTCCCGCCCTGGCGGCGGTGCGGGAGGCCCTGGAGGAGGCCCTGGGAATGAAGTTCACGGGCGAACGGGGCGAGCACTTCTTCCGCTCAACATTGGTGCAGACCCTCTTCTATGGCGTGTTCTCGGCTTGGGTACTGTGGCACGAGCATCAAACCGGGCGATCGGGCGCATTCGATTGGCACGCGGCCGAATGGTCGCTCCACGTCCCGTTTATTCGCACGCTCTACCACCAGATCGCCGCGCCCGACAAGCTCGGTCCGCTAGGGCTGGTCGAGGTGCTCGACTGGACGGCTGCCGCCTTGAACCGCGTGGACCGCCAAACGTTCTTTGAGAAGTTCCAGGACGAACACGCGGTACAGTATTTCTACGAGCCGTTCTTGGAGGCTTTCGACCCTGAGTTGCGCAAGGAGTTGGGCGTATGGTACACCCCGCGGGAAATCGCCCGTTATCAAGTGGCGCGGATTGATACCGTGCTGCGAGAGGAGTTGGATATCGTCGATGGGTTGGCTGACCCCGGCGTCGTGGTATTTGACCCTTGCTGCGGCACGGCTACTTACCTGGTCGAAGTGTTGGCGAAGATTGCCGAGACGCTTCGGGCAAAAGGGGGCGATGCGCTCCTGGCTTCGGACCTCAAGAAAGCCGCTATGCACCGGGTTTTCGGCTTTGAAATTCTGCCGGCCCCGTTCGTAGTTTCACATCTGCAGCTCGGCCTGTTGCTGCATCGCTTGGGTGTGCCGTTAGTGGCCGAAAGCAACGAGCGGGTGGGCGTGTACCTGACTAACGCGCTCACCGGCTGGGAGCCGCCAAAGGGGCCCCGACAACAGCTCCTCGGCTTGATGGACGAGCTAACGCAGGAAAGGGACGCGGCGGACCACGTGAAGCGCGAGAGTAAGATTCTGGTCGTGCTCGGTAACCCGCCTTACAACGCTTTCGCGGGTGTCAGCCTGGAAGAGGAGCAGGGGCTGGTCGAACCGTACAAAGAGGCGCTGAACGCCCCGGTCGCTCTGGGCGGCTGGGGGATCAAGAAGTTCAACCTGGATGACTTGTATGTCCGCTTCTTCCGCCTGGCCGAGCGGCGGATCGCCGAAATGACGGGCAAAGGCGTGGTGTCATTCATTTCCAACCAATCCTGGATAACCGAATCGTCGTTTGTCGTGCTTCGAAAACATCTCCTCAACACCTTTGACCGCTTTTGGATCGAGAACCTCCACGGCAACCGTAAGATTTCCGAGTACGCTCCCGATGGGCGCACGAGCGAAACGATCTTCGCCGTTCGGGGGTTCTCGGTCGGTATCCAGCAGGGTGTGGGCACGTCGCTGTGGGTCAAGACGGGCAAAACCCGCAAGGGCGGGGAGGTGGCGAGGGTGCTGTTCCGTGACGACATCGACGATGCCAGGGCCGAGGACCGCCGCCGGCAATTACTCGCGTCGTTAGGCCGAAAGAGGCTTGACCGCGCGTATACGCGGGCCGAACCGCGCCCGGAGAACCGCTTTTCGTTCCGGCCTTCACGGGTCGAGCCGCACTATCTGGAATGGCCGCGCGTGACGGACCTCTGCGCGTTGGCACCAGGCAATGGCTTGATGGAGAAACGAGGCGGGGCGCTGATCGACGTGGATCGCGAGGACCTGGCGAAGCGAATGCAGACGTACTTCGACAAGAGGCATAACTGGAACGAGTACGCCCTGATGGCCGGGGCCCTGACAAGCGCGCAGGCGCGCTTTGATCCCGAGTTGGCGCGAGAGAAGGCCCTGGCGTCGGAATCGTTCCGGCCGGAGCGGACCGTTCGCTATGCCCTCCGCCCGTTCGACATGCGGTGGTGCTACTACACCTCGGTCCGCCCTATCTGGAACGAGCCGCGCCCGGCACTGTGGGCGCAGTGCTGGCCGGGAAACGAGTTTCTCATGACCCGGCCCGGCGGTGTGGCCTCGCCGGAAGGTTCGCCGTTCTGCTTCACGCGGCTCCTGGGCGACAACGATGCTCTGCGCGGGCACGCATACTATTTTCCCTTGCGAATCCGCAACGGCAAGCGACTGAACAAGAGGGGCCAGCACACGCTCTTCCAATTATTAGGCGAGGAGCCGGAAGACGCTCCAATGGCGAATCTATCGCAACTGGCGCGTGATTACCTGGCTAAGTTGAACCTCAAGGGCCCGGATACCGACTCCGAAACGGCCCGCCGGCCGTGGATGCACGCCTTGGCTGTCGGCTACAGCCCGGCCTATCTTGGCGAGAATGCCGATGGCATCCGTTGTGACTGGCCGCGGATCCCATTGCCGGCCGACGCCGGGATCCTGAAAGCATCGACCGGTCTGGGTGAGCAAATGGCGGCTCTGTTGGACACCGAAACTGAAGTCCGCGGTGTGACCAGCGGCAAAATCGAACCGCTCTTTCGGACTGTCGGGGTGCTGGCGAAGGTCGGCGGGGGAGCCCTGAACCCCGATGCCGGCGACCTGGCCGTGACCGCCGGCTGGGGCCATGCCGGCAAGGGCGGCGTGACTATGCCCGCCAAGGGCCGCATCGTTCCGAGGGCCTACGACAAGGGCGAACTGGAGGCGATCGGCCGGGCGGCCGAGGACCAGGGCCTTTCGGCAGAGCAAGTCCGCACGCTGTTGGGCCCGACCACTTGCGACGTGTTCCTTAACGACAAGGCGTATTGGAGAAACGTGCCGGCCAACGTCTGGGAGTATTACATCGGCGGCTACCAGGTCGTCAAGAAGTGGCTGAGTTACCGCGAGCAGGAGCTATTGGGCCGGCCGCTTCGCGCGGAAGAGGCCCGCGAGGTCACGAACATGGTCCGCCGGCTGGCCGCCATCATCCTGATGCAGCCGGCCTTGGACGAGAACTACCAGCGGGTGAAGGCGGCAACCTACGCCTGGCCCCTGAGCCGGCAGGAGGCGCAATGATGAAACCGAAGACGGGCGGCGGGATGGTTCCGGTCGAGCAAATTGAGCCGCGGATCCT